>JAJZCS010000060.1 GCA_021829055.1 Pseudomonadota bacterium | reverse complement strand
CCAATCTCCGCCGCACTCTGGCCAGTCCTGATCGCCGCCTTTTCTGCTTCGGTGTGCCGCTGTCGTGGTGCGGCAATCAGGCTGGCGTCGATAATCTGCCCGGACATTGCCAGATAGCCACTCTCCCTCAGCCGCGTGTCAAACAATGCCAACAGCTTCGCCATCGCCCCTGCCTCGGTGAGCTGCTCGCGGAACAGCCAGATCGTCGTCGCATCCGGCCCCTTCCCGCACATACCGATCCCCAGAAAGCGCAGGAACGACAGGCGGTCGCGGATCTGGAATTCAGCCTGCTCGTCAGAGAGAGTGTCAAGCGCCTGCAGCACAGGGACCTTGAACATCAGCACGCAATCGGAGGGCGGCCGTCCGCCCGGTGCCCGGTCCCGCCGCTTCAGGATCTTGTCCAGCCGGTACCGGAACGCCTCGAAATTCACGACCCCGTTCAGACGCTCGAGCGGATCACCCGCCCTTCGACAACGCCACATAACGATCGTCCAGATCAAAAAAGCCCGGCTGCGAAACCATCTCTCATCCCCCGTCAAACCAGACAAAGAGAATCATCAACCCAGCCCAAACGCCAGTAGTTTTTCGAGGCGTTCAGATTTCTACCGCCGCGCGAATCCTCGGCGCGATTCAAGCCAAAATCATCCTACTCTAGCGCTTTCCTGCACGCGGATGGGTCCTCTGCCACACAGCAAGCAGACTTGTCTCATCGAGCGCTGTGTATCGCTGAGTTGTGGAAAGGCTGGCATGGCCGAGCATTTCCTGGATCGACCGCAGGTCGGTACCGGCAGCAAGAAGATGCGTTGCGAAGGAATGACGAAGCGCATGCGGAGTTGCGTGTTCGGGTAAGCCATGCAAGCGGCGGAAGTGACGTAGGTGCCGCTGCACGACGCCCGGATTCAGCCGCTTACCGTGAACTCCAACAAACAACGGTGCGTCCGGCTGAGGCGTCGGATGCTGGCGGCGCCACACATCGATAGCAGCGCGGACGGAAGTAAGAAGCGGTACCAGCCGCTGCTTGCCGCCCTTGCCACATACAAGCAATGGCGCACCCTGGATCGGCACGTCGCGCAAATTCAGCGACAGTGCCTCTGCAATACGCAATCCCGCACCATAAAGCAGCGCCATCAAGGCAGTATCGCGCGCCGCCATCACTCCGCTTTGCTCGCCGATTGCTGCGACGATTTGCCGCGCATCCCCGACATTTAGAGCACGCGGCAGCGGGCGCCTCGCGCGCGGCGAAGCGACCAGCTTCAGTGCCGTGTTGTTAACACTACGGGTGCGGTCAAGAAAAAAGAAAAAACTTCGAATTGCCGCAAGTTTCTTGGCCCGTGTTGCTGAGCCAATCCTAGCCGACGCACGTTCCGCGAGATAGGCCCTCAGATCGGCAACGCCAAGGGTTGCAAGCTCATCGACACCTGGTTCGTCGCCGCAATGACGAATGAGAAAACTAAAGAACTCCAGAAGATCAGCGCTATAAGTGCTGACCGTCTTCGCAGCGGCGCGGCGTTCGCCGACAAGCCATGCTAGGTACTCGCCGTGCAGGGCAGACAATACGTCGTTATTGTCTGCTAAACCGGCAGTCTCACCGTTACTCCCGGGTCGCGAGACCGACATCAACAATGCCCGATTTGCGAAGCATATTCATTACCTGCATGACTCTCTCGTAGCGAACAGATCGGTCGGCCGCAACAATAACAGTGACCTTCCGGCCGGCGTCAATAAGACGAGTTAGATACCTCGCAAGGCCGGCATTCGTCACTTCCGTGTTGCTTACAAAAAGATCTCCTTGTCGATCAATCATAATGACAACCTTCGTCGGAGCAAGCTGCCTAGCAGACGTCGCATCGGGCAACTTCAACCTAATTCCCGAATCAGGAATCATTTTCAGCACCGCCATGACAAAAAAAACGAGAAGAAACATCATGATGTCGATCATTGGCACTACTTCGAGCCGAGGTCGGTCACGATGCAGCAGGTCACGTCGGCGCTTCACGATTCAGGCGCCGATCTTCACATACCGGTTTGGCCGCGCAACAGTCATCTCGTTGCCCTGTCCTGAAGACAGGCCACGCGAGTGCAGGCGGTTGATTAGGGCTACCTTGGTCAGGTCGAGTTGCTGAACAATCTGGCGACTCAACGAATTAAAATAATTCACGAAATATACAGCAACGATTGCTATAAGAAGACCCGCTGCGGTGGAAACAAGAGCACCCGCGATACCGCCAGTAATCTTGGCCGGACCGCCGGCACGCGAAAGCACATTAAATGCCTGGATCATCCCTATGATCGTACCGAACAGGCCAAGCAATGGCGCGATAGTCACTGACGTATCCAAGATCCAGAGCCGGCGCGTAACAAGTGGAATCGAATTCATAATTTCTTCTTCAAGGTGGTTTTCCAACTCGTCCGCGGATTCTCCGAGTGACGCCACTGCGGTTGCAACCAGGTGTCCTTGCAACGTCTGCCCGTACGCTTCCCCCAGATCGCGCAGGCCTTCGACATTGCGGTAGCCGATCTGGCGCAGCTTACTATGAAGCATCGTTCCTTCATTGACGGTGCGTTTTAGAAGCCACCACCGATCAATCGCAACAATCAAGGTAACTAACAACAGAAGTGGCATAAAAGCAAGCAAGCCGCCAGTTAAAAAAACGAGCCGAATGATCGCCTGCATAGCCTCACTCCTTGATCTCGGAAGCCCACCGAAATAGGCTGTGACCGGGTAGCAAATCGTAATTTTTCTTTACCGTTCATGGAGGGCTGCCCATGCCCACAGATGTAGGCGTCATAACAATTTAAACTGCATCTCTATATCTCGTACAGAAACGACGCGGCAAGAAGATGTCGGGTGTATTCAGCGCCTGGCGCGGCAAGCAGCCCCGCGGTTGCTCCCACTTCTATCAATCTTCCGGACCGCAATACGGCGATCGTATCGGCCATATAGCTAATCGCTGCGACATCGTGACTGATGAGGATATAGCTCAACCCGTCCTGTTGCGCCAAGTCTTTTAAAAGGTTTAACAATGCCGCTTGGGTTGAGACATCGAGGCTGGACGTTGGTTCATCAAGAACAATGACGGCAGGCTTGGCAGCCAAGGCCCGCGCGATGGCAATCCTTTGAGCCTGTCCTCCTGATATTGCATGCGGAAACTCATCAAGCATCCGAGCATGGAGGCCGACGCGGTCCAGCAGTCGGCGAACCTGTTCACGGCATTCTCGCTCTCCTGCAAGCGCCAGGGGTTCCGCAACAATGTCACCAATCCGCATCCTTGGATTAAGGCTTTCGCGGGGGTCTTGAAATACAACCTGAATACGACGCCGCATCATCTTACGCCGCGATCTTGTCATCCGATCAAATGCCATACCTTCGAAGGCAACGGACCCGTGATAGGGAACCATCTGCAAAATCGCACGTCCTAACGTTGATTTTCCAGACCCGCTCTCGCCGACAATGCCAAGACACTCACCATGCCGAAGCGTCAAATCAATACCATCCAGAATGCGTAACGATTTGCTGCGTCCGGCCAGTGCAGCCAACACCCCACCGGCAGGATGCCGATAATCCACGCCAAGCCGGTCAATTTTCAACAGTACCGCGCCATCGTTCGTCGACCGAAAGTACTGCGGCGACGGCATTCCAGCTGGACGGTGTGCCGACACAATGTCTGCCGCCCGACAACAGGCAACCGAGGTTGTACCTTTGTGATCGATTTTTGGGTAGCGGCAGTCGCATTCAGCCTGATGGTAAGCACATCGAGGGGAAAATCGGCAGCCTATAGGCATCGCTTCTGGGTCGGGCAGCACTCCGGAGATGGCCGTTAGACGGATCTGCCCCGGGCGTGGTACAGCTCCCAGAAGAGCCCGGCTGTATGGATGACGAGGGGCATTGAAGAACGCGTCTGAGCTGCCCCACTCGACGGAACGTCCAGCATAGAGAACGTGAACCTGATCAGCATATTTCTGCACAACAGAGAGATCGTGCGTAATAAACAGTACGCCCATCCGGTATTCACGACGCAAACGGGTCAACAACGACAAAATCTGGCGCGTTAGAATAGCATCGAGTCCGGACGTAGGTTCGTCCGCGATCAAGAGCTTCGGCGAACACGCTAGAGCCATTGCAATCATTGCCCTTTGACGCATCCCCCCGGAGAATTGGTGAGGGTAATCGCCAAGCCGCTCCTTTGCATTCGCAATCCCAACCTCACCAAAAAGTTCGCGTGCCCTCGCGCAAGCTGCATGGTCGCTTTCTCCGGTATGAAGACGGTAGGCCTCCCGAATCTGGGCACCAACGCGGACTGATGGATTCAGGGAAGCTAAAGGATTCTGGAACACCATCCCGATATCGCGGCCACGAATCTTGCGCATGTCACGTTGAGGAAGACGCAGGAGGTCTATATTTCCGAGCCAGATCTGCCCTGAGAGTCTTGCGTTTCTCGGCAACAGGCGGATTACTGCCAAGGACGTAAGAGTCTTACCTGACCCGCTCTCGCCGACCAATGCCGTCATTTCCCCCCGATTCACGGCGAGGCATATTTGATCAAGCAGAGGCACCACTTGGCCGCGACCGCGCCGAAGAGCTACCGAAACGTTATCGAGACGGAGCACGCTCCCGTCGTTCATGTCAGCATGTCTCTCCCATCCGGGCCAATATCCCCTGACCAATAAGGTTAGTCGCTGCAATTGATAGAAAAATCATAGCACCTGATGGAACGATCATCCACCAAGGGTCGACGACAACAAGATTCAGCCCAGACTGTAACAAGCCTCCCCAGCTAGGGTCTGGAGGTTGTATCCCGAGGCCAAGAAAGCTGAGCGCGGACAATGCAAGGATCTGGTCTCCAACCAAGAAGGTTCCATTCACCACCAGCACAGGAGCAATTACCGGTAACAAATGTCTCCACGCGATATAAAATGTTCCTGCGCCGCATTGTCGGCTTGCATGCACGAAGTCACGTCCGCGCTGCGCGATCGCTTCATTCCGTACCAGACGCGCCAACCCCGGCCAGGAGGTAAGCCCAAGCAGCAAAATAAGCTGGGAATTACTCGGCGCAAAAAGAGAAGCGAAGAAAATGAGGAGAATCAGGGCAGGCAGCGCAAGCACTGCGTCAAGCACCCGCATAAGCACCTTGTCCAGCCAAATCGGCCCGAGAGCCCCGGAGAAACCAAAGACGATACCAACGATAAATGCGAGGATAGCGGCAGGAATGCTCACAGCAAGCGTTGTGTATCCACCGGCGATGAGGCGCGCAAGTTCGTCGCGGCCGATTTGATCGGTACCTAACAAAAATTGTGGGGAAGGCGGGTAAAACGCGTCACCAACGTGAATTGTATATGGGCTAGCCCGGCAAAAGATCGGCCCAAGCAGGCAGAATGATGCCACCAGCACGGCCAAGGCAGCGCCTGCCATCAGCGTACCCCTCTCGCCAAGATATTCCGTCACACCGCTGAAAATGGCACGACGGAGCCGGCCTCCAAGCGGACGAAGAGGATGCGTTGTCATACCGCTCATCACTCATACCTCTCACGCGGATCAAGCAGGCCGTTTACAATATCCGCAAAGAGATTTCCGAGTACGGTAAGAAAGCCGATCAGCAGAACGACTCCCGATATCACCGGGTAATCCTGTGACAATGCCGACCGCCACAAAAGATAGCCAAGCCCGGGATAGTTGAAGACCGTTTCGACCATCATAGATCCCGTAAAAATATACGGGAACGCAAGGCCAACCATCGTTACCAACGGTCGCAGAGCGTTGCGTAAAACATGGCGAAACAGAACCGCGCGAAACGTGAGTCCTTTCGCCAGCGCCGTACGGACGTAATCTTTTCCGAGTTCGTCATGCACGGAAGCGCCGAAGTAGTACGACAAGCTAGCCGTTCCCAAGAGCGCGACCGTCACGACGGGCAAAACAAGATGCCGCACGTAGTCAAGCAATCCCGGATCGGAAATCCTGACACTAGAAATTCCGCCCGCCGGAAGAACTCTCCATTTTACACTAAAATATAAAATCATTATTGTACCGATAAAAAAAGTCGGCATCGCATAAAAACAGAGCTCTAACAGCCTAATAAGATTAGCTGGCCAACGTCCCCAGGTAGTGCCCTGAATCAGCCCTATCACGATCGCAAGAATGACCGAAAGCAGCATCGCACTCGCATACAGTGCGAGCGTATTAACCATATAGTCGCCCACCAATTGCCTGACAGGACGGTTGAGTAGGTATGAATATCCGAGCTGCCCGTGCGCTAAATGCCAGAACCACATCAAATATTGCCGCCAAAGCGGCGCCGTCAGGCCTAGTCTCTGGTTCAGCTGCTCAACCGCTTGCGGTGTTGCCTTTTGGCCGAGGATCGAAAAGGCTGGCCCCCCCGGTGTCGCGTGCGCCATGAAAAACACGATAGTGATTAGGATTGCCAGGGTAAGCAACGAGGATACGAGTCGCGTCAGGATCATCCGGATCATCGCGCGTGCGCCTCAACCCAACCCGATCTTTTGCATGGACCGGTACTCCACTGCAGGTATTGTGGCGCCCACGTGCCGGAAGGAGGAAACGCTTTGCGTACCCCCCTTAGTGCTTTTCGTACGAGTACCACCGCTCCGGGTTCCGGTAGAAAAATTTCTGGTTGCTGCACAGCCGCAAAATCCTGATAGGCATACAGGGCCCTCATGCCGGATTCTGCGGTCACTGCGTCAAGGAGCGCGTCCATCTCCCTGTTACTGTATCCAGCTTGGTTATAGGCGGCACCGGTATGGAACTGTGGACCATCGTCAGGGTAGTTCCCAAGAGACCAACCGAAACCCATTGCATCCCAAGCCATCGGACGCTCCGACAACGCAACGAGCTCGTTAAATGTCAGTTGCCGAATTCTCATCTTGATACCGACGGCTCGCAAATTCTGCTGGATCATCTCGCTTTCCAAAGTGGAAGTAACAGCCCCCGATGATTGCAAATAGGTAAACGACAATCGCCTGCCATCCCTGACGCGAATACCGTCTTTTCCCAGCTTCCATCCTGCGGCATTGAGCAGCCGACGAGCTTTGGCCGGATCGTAGAGCACTGGGTAATGTCCAGCCATTGCCGTCGGCGAAAGAAAAATTGGCGGCTCTACAGGGATTGGTCCATGCTGAACGCGTGCGTAACCGTGGTAAAGTAATTTAATAATAACGCGTTGGTTGATGGCGTCGGCGATCGCTTGGCGAACACGAAGACTTCGGAAAAACGAGACCGAGGGTTTGCGGAAATTGAGCTGCATAAAATCGAAGCCAAAATTCGGCATTAGCCTCAGGACCCGAATCCCGGCGAGCTCATACCTCAGCCGCCAAAGCGAAAACGGCAAATTACTTATGTCAATCGTGCCAACCTTCAGGCCCTCGACTTCACCTTCCGACGAATGCAGGAACAGCAGCACGAGACGACCGATTGTCGAACGATGCCCAGCATAGGTGGGGTTCGGCACGAAGCTGATGTAACGGCCAATCCGGAATCTCTCAATCTCGTAGGGGCCATCGACAACCTTAAAAAAGTCTGGATCCGTTTGTCGCCGGAACATTTCGTCGATTGTGTACTTCCCCCAGGCATGTTCGGGGTAGGGTACGAGCTGAGCCAACCCCATAAGCTCGAACCATTCAGGATCAACTGGGCGCGTTGTTATGACACGGAACTTCTTTGGCCCCAGTTCAGTGAAGCTTTTTACCAAGTTTGGAATGCCACCCGAGTCATAGTTTAGATAAACTGGCCCCATCCGCTTGATCAGCTGGTACGTAAAATTCACATCCCTTGCGGTTACCGGCACACCGTCCGACCAGCGCCAAGGTCTCATGGTAACGGTGAAGACGGTGTCATCGGAGGAAACCTGAATCGACGTGGCGATACTACGCGACCAGGTAATGCGGTGAGCCCGATTCACCCAAAGCAGATTGCGATACAAGAGGCCGGCCACCTCACCGTCGTAAAGGGAGCCACTCAGAAGCGGGTTAAGTGAGTTGACGGAGGCCGGTGGCGTACCAAGGCCAATCCCGGGAGGAATAACGACCGTCCCGCATGTCTTGCCGTCCCGACTACCAGGCTCATTTTTAGGACCCGCCGCAACAAACGCCGTCACTGCGAGGGCGCATCCAAGCACGGGCAGGAAACGGCGCAGTCGCAGCATCGCGTCTTGCTCTCCCTTCGCTTAACAGCTGATGATCCGTCTCGAAGCAACACGGAAATTATGCATCCAACAAGACCGCTATGACGAGAGCGCTTTGAAATGGACACCAGAAACGACCAAACGATGCAAACATGCATGCGCCTCGTGACACACAATGCGCGACAATCCTACACGGAACTCTCGAATTGACGAAACGGGCTACAACAACCAGAACGGAATATGAACATCGTTTCGCACTTTCAAAGGGATATTTCCTGACGAAGATGCTGCGCGGGCGTGGTTCGAGAAGGCACGCTGCCCAACACCCCAGAATGGTTTTCATTGTGGGTGAATGGCAAAGCGGCTTACGAGCCAAAATCCGGCTTCTGGTACTGCAGGGCATGCAGCAAGGAGTTCAGCGTCATTGCCGGCGCGAGCCGCCGGCACGCCGATGCTTCTGCCGCTACTGACGTGGGCACAGGCCTCTAACACTACTTTGGCATATTTTTGTTGGCGGTTTTTATCAGGGGCGTGTCACGGTGCGGACATCGCCGAGGCGGAGGCAGTGCGACGAGATTGAGGGTCGCGTTGCTGTTTCCAGAGGGGCTGCATCCCAGACGCTGCTGCGGTGAAGCCGGTCATAATTCACAGCCTTGTCACGGACCGCTATCGGCCGAACGCTCCTGCGATCGCCAGGGCCAATCAATGCAGCCACATAGGCAAGGAACACATCCGCCGGCACGTGCTGTGCCCAGGCACATCCATGAACGGCTCAAGCCAGTGCTCAAGCTCGCCGCCCCAATCCAGTCTCGGGCGCGCCATGGTCAGCGTCATCAATGCCGACCACCCATGAATCAGTCAAAAGCCGATTCCGGAATCCTAAAAATAACCGAACTCAAAGAAAATATACCAAGGTGGTACTAGTGTTCCGGCTCCAACCCTGTTTCCCTCGGCGGGCCTTGGGGAGGGTGTCGGCAGCCTTGGCGTTCCAAACGAACGGCTTGGGGAGCGTTATACTCGGCAAGGCAATGGTGGATGGCGATTTCCAGGTC
>JAJZCS010000059.1 GCA_021829055.1 Pseudomonadota bacterium | reverse complement strand
AAGCAGCACCTTACCGGCCGCTATCCACTCCCCAGGGGATCTGAAATCACACGGCGACATTATGACCGGAGCGCGCTGCGGTATGCAGGCGACAGCACGGACGGGGAGTGGGAGATCATTGGGCCGTTTCTGGCGCGCGCGAGCACGGTTGGGCGACCATCGATCCACAGCATGCGCACCACATCTGGGATGGCATCCAGTATCAGGCGACGGCGGGCTGCCCATGGCGAATGTTACCCACGGACTTTCCGCCATTCACGACCGTTCAATATCATTTTTACCGTTGGCGGGACAGCGGAGTGCTGTTTGCGATCAACGAGGCGCTGGTCGCCGCGAGCCGTATCGTCGAGGGACGGGACGCTGCGCCGACTGCGGCGATCATCGACAGCCAATCGGTCCAGACAACCGAAAGCGGCGGCCCGGCTGGCTACGATGCGGGTAAGAAGATCAAGGGACGAAAGCGCCACATCATCACCGACAGCGTGGGCCATCTGCTGGACGCGATGGTGCACACGCGGCCGACCTCCAGGACCGTGATGGTGCGCCTGCGGTCATCGAGAGCGTGCGGGACAGCTATCCAAGCCTCGTCAAGTTGTTTGCCGATGGCGGCTACGCCGGCGAGAAGCTGCGAACCGCCGTCGCTCACATCGAGAGCCTCGCCATCGACATCGTCAAACGGTCCGACAGTGTGGCAGGGTTCGTTGTGCTCGCCAAACGATGGGTGGTCGAGCGGACCTTCGCCTGGCTCAATCGTTGCCGACGCCTCGCCAAGGATTGGGAAGCCTCCATCGCCTCGTCAGAAGCCTGGCTGCTCATCGCTTCCATCCGCCGAACTGTCAGATTCGTCGCACGCGCATGAAAAAATTAGACCTAATTACGAGTCAGACTCTTAGAGTCTACCACTAGGCGCACCTCGAAGGATCAGGGCTAAATAGGGCTACTCGAACGCAAACGTTGGAAGCGCTTTTGCGGTTAAACCAATGATTGGCTGTGCATATCCGGCGCCTCTGCCTGGGTTTTTAGTATTTTTACTACGTCACTGAGCGACATCGTCGTTTGCGTGTCACTACCGAGGCGGCGAATCGAGACACTGTGCTCATGTGCTTCGCGCCTCCCTACGACCAGTATGTATGGTATTAATGCAAGAGATAGATCACGGATTTTTGCTCCGATTTTTTCGTTGCGCATATCTCCAATTACCGAAAGCCCTGCATCTTTGAGCGTGGCAACGACAGTTTCTCCATATTCATTTGCGTCCGTTACAATGCTTGCAACTGCAACTTGCGTTGGTGCCAGCCACATTGGCAGGCGGCCGGCGCAATGCTCAATCAGGATACCGATAAACCGCTCAAAGCTTCCAACAACCGCCCGATGAAGCATTACCGGGCGGGCCCGGCGGCTGTCAGCCGTAATGTAGCTCGCGTCAAGCCGCTCCGGCAAAACAAAATCTACTTGGAAGGTTCCACATTGCCAGTCTCTTCCGATTGCGTCCCGCAATACAAACTCGAGCTTTGGTCCATAGAAGGCACCTTCCCCTGGGTTGATTACATACTCGACACCAGCTTCTGTGCAGGCCAATTTTAATGCTGTCTCAGCTTGATCCCATACCTCATCCTGGCCTGCACGCAATGCCGGACGATCAGAGAATTTAACAGCGAAATCGTTGAATCCAAAATCCGAATAAATCAAATGCAACATTTTCACGAATGTTACAGTTTCCGACACGATTTGTTCTTCTGTGCAGAAGATATGTGCGTCGTCCTGCGTAAATGCACGCGTTCTCATGATTCCATGCAAAGCACCCGAAGGTTCGAAGCGGTGACATGCACCGAATTCCGCCATCCGAATCGGGAGCTCACGATAGCTCCGTAAGCCATGTTTAAAAATTTGTACATGGCATGGGCAGTTCATAGGTTTCACTGCCAAAACCTTGTCTTCATGCTCAACCTCGGCAATGAACATGTGTTCCCGATAATTTTGCCAGTGGCCGGATTTTTCCCACAACGTTCTGTCGAGCAACTGGGGTGTTCTGACCTCCGAATAACCAAACTGCTGTTGTCGCCGACGGATATAGTTCTCGATGGTGCGATAGAGACGCCAACCCTTCTCATGCCAGAAGACGCAACCAACCGCTTCCTCCTGGACATGGAACAAGTCCATCTGTCGTCCGAGCTTGCGATGGTCACGCCGTTCTGCCTCTTCCAGCCGATTCAGATGTGCTTCGAGGTCCTTGTTATTGCGCCATGCGGTACCGTAAATTCGGCTGAGCATGGGGTTGCGATGGTCGCCGCGCCAAAACGCTCCCGCTACTTTCATCAGCTTGAATGCATTGCCGACATCACCGGTGCTGCGCAGATGAGGGCCTCGGCATAAATCGAGCCATTTGCCCTGCCGGTACACGGTAATTTCCTCGCTGTCAGGCAAATCACGGATCAACTGAACCTTAAAACTCTCGCCCCGCGCTGCGAAGAAGGCAATTGCCTGGTCACGCGACCACACTTCACGAGTAAATGGTGTATCGCCCGCGACGATTTCCCGCATCTTCGCCTCAATCGCCGGCAGGTCATCAGCGGAGAATGGCTGATCACGATAAAAATCATAATAAAAGCCGTCCTCAATGGACGGTCCAATCGTGACCTGCGTGCCAGGATACAAGGCTTGGACTGCTTCCGCCATCACGTGCGCGGCGTCATGACGGATCAGCGGTAGCGATTCCTCATTCTCCCGCGTAATGAACCGCACGTGCGCATCGTGGTCAATTTCGTGAGAGAGATCGGTCAACGTGCCGTCCAGCTCCATCGCTACGGCGGCACGAGCCAAGCCGGGTCCGATCGATGCCGCAATCGTGGTGCCGGTGACGGAGCCCGGATAGTCACGGACGGAGCCGTCAGGCAAGGTGATCGCGGGCATTTCTTGCTCCTCAAATTGTCAAAGACGAGTGCTTATGCCGTCCAGAAATTGCCGCGACAACCCGGTCAACGGGCAGATCCGCAAGGTTCTGCGCGCGGATCACGGTCGGCCAATGGCCGTCGGGATAGCGAGGCGCTGTCAATTTTGGGTCGCTATCTAGACTAAAGAGAACGACGCTCGGCACGTTGAAAGCGGTGGCGAGGTGCATCAGCCCGGTGTCATTGCCGATTGCAAAGGCTGCACGAGCAAGTACTTCGGATACATCTGCAAGGGTGGTGCGCCCAGTAAGATCAACCGAATCGGGGGCATGTTGCAAAATCTCGCGTGCCAGCCTTTGCTCGTGAGCTGTTCCTAAAATAACCAGTCTCATATTGAGAGCGGCTGCCAGCGCGCCGAATTTCTCGGCCGGCCAGCGTTTTTTCGGTCTGTGAGGTGCAGCTCCTGGCACTAATGCGATGAATCGTTGCGGGATTGATATAGAAAACTCGGAGCGTAGCCAAGACAGGTTTGGCGGTTGCGGCACAATTGCAACCGTACTGAGTTGGTCGGCGAGCCGTTCACATGTGTGAATCGAGTCGCGGCGTGGATTCATATGCCGATACAAACAGCCGCGCGCAATTCCAGACCAAGGGGGTGAGCCGGCGAGGCGAAAATAGTATGATGATCGACTAGATGTCTGGAGATCAACAACCAAGTCATGTCCGACTAATTGCTTGCGCAAGCGAAGGACGCCGGGGACATTCCACGGCGCTGGTTTTGCGTCAATTAGCACCTCGGTGAACCAAGGCGCTTGGCTCAGCCAAGCGGCGAAAGGAGCCGTGGTGAGAAGTGAAATTTCGGCATCCGGGTGCGCTTGCCTGATACCGGCAAACGAAGCAAAACTTAGGACGATATCCCCTAAGGCGCCGTGCCGTATGATAAGAATGCGTTGCACTGGCACTTT
Organism: Pseudomonadota bacterium; assembly: GCA_021829055.1. Lineage (GTDB taxonomy): Bacteria > Pseudomonadota > Alphaproteobacteria > Acetobacterales > Acetobacteraceae > Acidiphilium. The sequence goes on along the minus strand of JAJZCS010000059.1, from coordinate 5,457 downwards.
CAACCCAGCAATTCCTGATAGACGGCTAAGGTTCCGGCCTGCATTGCGAAAGTCGAGTAGTATTCGGAAACATAGGTCCGAGCCGCGATGCCAAGGGCGATGCGGGTGTCTACTGGCAAGTCAAGCGCGCTATCAATCACGGTCGCCAACGCGTCAGGATCGCCGGGCTTTACCCGCCACCCGGTTTGGCCGTCACGCACCGTCTCCCGCGCGGCGCCGTGATCGGCGACAATGACCATACGACGCATCGCCTGCGCCTCGACGATGGTACGACCGAAGGCCTCCGGATCAGTCGAGGCGTTTACGACCACATCAGCAAGTTTATAGGCTGCCGGCATGTCAATGACATCACCAGTAAACAGCACACGCCCCGCTATATTCAACTTTCGCGCCAGTTCAGTCAGCATTTTTACATACGTTTCACGGCCTTGCGCACTGCCGACCAAAAGTAGGACAGGGTCCCGGTGACGCATGCTTGCAAGCGCACGGATCATTACTTCCTGGCCTTTCCAAGACGTTAGCCGGGCTGGCAGCATAATCGTGGGTACGCCGTCGGGTAGACGCCAACAGCGGGCTAGCTGCTCGACTCTGCCATTGTTGATGGCGTCTGGGTCGAACCGCGAGGGGTCGACACCACCCGGGACGACGCGTAGACGGTCATCACTCACGTTGTGGCGCGCACGCACTAGATCAGCGATGAAATTTGACACTGCGATGACGCGATCACCAGCGGCCATGATAGAGTTGTACCGACGTTTGAAAGCACCACTGTCGCTGTATGCGCCATGATAGGTGGTCACTAAGGGAATTTTGCCCTGACGGGCGGCAGAACGAGCAGCAAACGCAGGAGCACGCGAATGGGCGTGAACAAGCACAACTCGCTGCGCCCTAATTAAACGAGCGAGTTGATCACCGTTCCACGCCATCCGCAGGAAGTTCTTGCTTGCAAGATCCATTGGGACGTGCGCGCCGCCGGCACGCTCGACGAAGGGCACCAGCTTGCCGGGTGCGCTGGCGACAAGAGCGCGATACCCCGCACGGCTGACTGCCGCAGTAAGTTCGATTACGACCTGTTCAACGCCGCCTGTGTCCAGACGGGGCAGAACCTGCAGGATTCCCATATGCTGCGTATTACTCATGTTGCGACCTTTGTGCCTGGCGCCGTAGCATGGCAAACGACAAAAGGGGAATTAGCATGGATGAAAAACAGGGGATCGTGAAGCGGAGTGGAAACGCGCTTGCATACGCGCATCTTCGAGGGATTGAACCAACGCTGGTGTTCTGTCCCGGATTCGGTTCCGACATGTATGGTACCAAAGCGATTTTTCTTCGTGATCGCTGTGCTGCGCGCGGCCAAGCAATGCTACGTTTCGATTACGCGGGGCACGGCGATTCGGGCGGAAAATTTATTGACGGTACCATTGGAAGTTGGGCGGCGGACGCGAAAGCGGTGATCGAAGCTGCACTGCCGAAGGGGCGTAAAATCCTTATCGGCTCTTCGATGGGGGCATGGATCGCTCTGCTGCTGGCCCGCGGGATGGCCCCAGATTTGGCCGGTTTTGTCGGCATTGCACCAGCGCCGGACTTTACTGAGGATTTGATCAAATCGAGATTCGAACCCTCGCAACACGCGGCCACCGAACAGGAAAAGGTCATTTTTCTTACCAACCTCTATGGTCCGCCAACCCCCATTTCTCACGGCTTTCTTGAGGATGCGCGCCAGCATTTAGTGCTACGTAGTCACATCCCGATTTTTAGACCTGTTCGTCTGATTCACGGCCAGCGTGACACTGATGTGCCTTGGCAGACTAGTCTGCGGCTTGCCGATCGGATCGACGGCGAAGACGTCCAGATCACGCTGATTAAGGACGGTGAGCATCGGCTATCCCGGGCTGCAGATCTCGCTTTGATTGACGATATTTGCAGCCGGTTGTCTGATTAAGAAGGCGGGGTAGCAGAGGGCTAGCAGCCTGTCGGATTCCCCACCCGGCCGGGATGGTGCAGAATCGGCGGATGACCGATTTCATTCCGTTCAACCGCGACCAGTCCTTCCTTTTGCCGCATGACCTGAAGCGGTGGCTTCCCGAGGACGATCTCGCGCATTTCGTGATCGCGGCGGTGGAGTGGGTCGGTCTGTCGGCGTTCCAGGTGAAGGCTCGCGCCGGCGGCAAGGCGCGGTATCACCCGCGGCTGATGCTGGCGCGGGAGAGTGGTCTGCTGCGCCTCGGCACGGTCTTGATCGACGGGACCAGGATTGACGCCAGTGCCTCGAAGATCCGCCCGGTGTGAGGCCGCTGAAAGCGAAGCTCGATGCCGCCTGTGCCAGGCCGTAGGCGATAACCCGAACCCGACAGGCTGCTAGAACGGCGGATCACCGTGCCGCCGAGCTGTACCTGCTCGTGTTGCGGCCACGCCTCTGTGGCCAACCAGCTGACGCAATCCAGGTTCGAGTGCGTTGAGTGTGGTTTCGAGGGAAACGCCGATGTCGTGTGACGTGAGCGGTGGCGCTAATGCCGCCACAGCAGCAGAAACCCGCCGAAGCGACTCTGGAGTGGCTCAATGCCGCGCCTGAGCACAGTAGGAATCTCCGGCCTTCCGGCCAGAGGGGATGTCAATTAAATGATCTCAAGCACGATTTTACCAATATGCGCGCTTGATTCCATGAGTGCGTGCGCCTCGGCGGCACGGGCGAGCGGAAATCGCGAGTGTATTACTGGGCGGATCCGCTTGTTCTCGTACCATGGCCAAACAGTTTCTCGAAGCGCGGCCGCGATTGCACCTTTCTCGGCTGTGGTACGCGGACGCATAGTAGAGCCGGTTATTGTCAGGCGCTTCATCATAATGGGCAGAAGATCAAGCTTTTCCGTAACAGTGCCATGCATAAAAGCTATTTCAATAAGCCTGCCGTCGCGTTTGAGTGCGCGGAGATTGCGCGTGAAATAAGGGGCGCCAACCATATCGAGTACTACATCCACACCTGCTCTGTCAGTCAGCCGTCGGACTGCATCGAGGAAATCCTCGTTACGGTAGTTGATTGCACCTTGTGCCCCCAGTTCCAATGCAGCAGAGCATTTTTGTTCTGAACCGGCCGTGACGAGGACCCTTGCGCCGAATGCGGTGCCAAACTGAATCGCCGTCACGCCAATTCCTGATGTTCCGCCATGGACTAGAACGGTTTCGCCCGGCTTTAGTCTGCCAAGGTCGAACAGATTGGCCCAGACTGTAAACGTGGTCTCAGGCAAAGACGCGGCCTCGAGCATCGACAGACCGGCCGGCACAGGCAAACATTGTAGCGCTGGCACTGCAACGTATTCCGCATACCCACCACCGTTACACAAGGCGGTGACCCGATCACCCACCGCGAAACTCGGCACCGCAGCACCCACCGCAACAATTTCGCCGGCGACTTCCAAGCCAAGTATCAAACTTGCTCCTGGTGGAGGCGGGTAAAGGCCCTTCCGCTGTTGGATATCGGGTCGGTTCACTCCTGCGGCGGCAACCTTGATCAGCACCTCATCGGAGCGCGGTTGCGGTATAGGTCCCGTTTGAATCCGAAGAACCTCCGGCCCACCAGGCTCTGCCACGGCGATGTGGCGCATCTGCGTTGGTAGGCTGGGTACAGGTTGAGCACTTGGATTCATCCGCTAGTCCTCCCGAACAAAATGCTGCTTCTACTAATCTTACGTACCGGCCTTATATGTCGTTATATATATATCTATGAAACCCAAACCGATATGCCATGATAGATTACAGTACACGCCGTCGATTTCTGCGCCGATCCGTCGAATGTATGGCCGTCGCAGCAGCGTCTGCCCCGATGGCGGCCAGTGCTGCTCCGCGTGAAGAGACACCGAAACCGATTATAATCGGCGCTTTGTTCCCAACCGTCGGTGCACTCGCCATTGCAGGCGATGAATCGTGGCGTGGTGTCGAAATGGCCTACGATATCATATGCGGCCGGGGCGGCCCGACTGTACGTCTGATTCAGGCTGAAGCTAGCGATGTCAAATCGGCCACGACGGCCGTTTCAAAACTACGAAGCCAGGGGGCTGCCGTAATTCTTGGCACAATGTCATCAACGATATCGTTTGCTGCCACTGAATCTGCGGAACTCGCAGGAATACCCTATATTGAGCTCGACGCACCGGCAGATGGCATAACGCAGCGGAAGTTCCGTACGTTGCTGCGGATCGGTCCCACCAGTACGGACTCAGCAGCAGCGGCCCGCGATGCAGTTGTTAAGCTTTTGGCGCCGGCTTGGAGATTGGAGCCAGCCAGATTACGGGTTGGCGTTGTCTTTGACGTTGGGGCATCGAGCGGCGCTTTTGCAGCGGCAGTCCTAGACCTGTTCAAGGCTTCTCAGATTCCAGTTGTGCTGTCCATAGCTTATGCGCAGGGGCGCGCTGATCTTGATGAACCGGTTCAGCGCATGCGTCGTGCGTCTCTTGATCTTGTCATTCACGCCGGCGAGCCAGATGGCACGATCCTACTCAGTCAAGCCATGGCCCTAAATAGATGGCGACCGAGAATGCTGGTTGGGACAGGGGCTGGTTACACTCTGACTACAGTTGCCGCGATTATCGGTCGTGATTTTGATCGAACTATGGTCATTGCGCCGCCGAATTTCGCACGTCCTGGAATCAAATCAGCTTCGACAACGATTGCGGACGCCTACCGCGCACGTTTTGCTGCTAGCCCCCGTGGCCCCGCCAGTCTGACCGCGTATGTCGGTGCGTTTCTTGCTATCAACGCTATCCGGAGTGGTGACGTTCTTGCCGGGTTGAGGAAGCAAACGCTGCCATTTGGCGCGCTAGCCAACGGCTTTGGTGTGCTATTTGACTCCAACGGTCAAAATGAGCGCAGTTTTGTCGCTCTTCAGCAGTGGCAAGGTGGCATGTTGGTTCCAATCGAGCCCAATCAGCCTGGTACCGTGTCCCCGATCTTTGACTACGGCCCTATGGATGGCACGCAACCGGCCTAAGGTTTTCGTGCTGAGGCGTTTTTACCCCTGTGCGGCAGCAAGCGTGTGCGGGCTTAGACCAGCGTATGACGCTGCACGATCGAAAAACGAGCAAGTTGCCAGCCGCATCCTCGATTAATTTCCGGCCTGTTATATCTACTGACTCGACCTTTGATGTAGGTCCATGTTTTTGTTTCGATTGAGGTGATTCGGGCTGGGTCGGCTGTGAGGAAGAGCCATGCCTGTTTACAGGCTTCGGGCATTGCGTTGTGGCTGTTGTAGGCGAGGCTGCTTAACTTGTTGCCGCGCCAATAGACCCGGACATTTTCCATCGGGTTAGGTTCCGGCGCGGAGGGCGGCAGGGGCAGCATGGTGATGTTGTCGGGGATGATCAGCCGCTCGCCGGCCTGATGGCCATCCGGCGCCGTCGCAGGCGAGAGGCAATACGCACCTTGGCTCACCTGCGTGCTGATTTCGGCCAGGTTCTCGTTCATGGC
>JAJZCS010000058.1 GCA_021829055.1 Pseudomonadota bacterium | reverse complement strand
CGGGTGAATGGCCGGGAGCTGCGGGCACGTGACGTGGCGACACTGTTCGCAGACCTCGGCTCCGGCGCGCGAAGTGCCGGGATCATAAGTCAAAGCCGTGTAGCCGCATTAGTGGAAGCAAAGCCGGAAGAACGTCGGACCATTCTCGAGGAAGCGGCCGGCGTGGCGGGATTACAGGCACGCCGGCATGAGGCGGAACTCAAACTCCGAGCAGCTGAGCAGAACTTGGCACGGGCAGAGGAAACATGTGTCGATCACGAAAATCGGCTTTCCGAAATTCGTCGGCAGGCGCGGCAAGCCGCCCGGTATCGAAACCTCTCGACCGCGATCAAGGCAGCGGAGCTGGAATCGATAGCGATCGAACATGCTTTGGCCGCGCGACAACGCGCGACGATGCGGGCAACGGCAGTGCAGGCGCACGAACATCTAAAGACAACTTTGGAAGCGCAAGAGGTTGCACGGACGGAACTCGAGCGGCGGGACAGAATCCTGGCAGAGTTGCGTGAAACCGAGGCCAAATTCCGGTCTGCTTTGGAGCGGGCCCGCCTGCAGGTGGATCAGGCGGTCGCATCGGTCCGTGCGGCCGAAGCCGCGCGCACCCACGCTCAGCAGCAGGTCGAGCAACTTACCCGCGACCTGGCACACGCGCAGCGGATCGAGAATGACGCCGCAGGTGCCATTTCCCGCCTTCGCGACGAGACGCTTGTTTTGGATGAAACGCTACGCGAAGGACCAGCATTGATCGTCGCGGTGGAAAAGTCTCTGGAAGAAATAGCTCCCCACGTCAGGGAGGCAGAAGACAAAGTTCGGACGGCGGCGGAAGCGATGGCGCGGCACAAGGCAACGGAAGACGTTGCCGAACGTTCTCTCGTCGCAGCTCGCCATGCAGAACAAGAAGCGCGGCGGCGCGCACAGGAATCGGATTCTGCTGTCGAGTCTGCCCGAGCCGCTCTGGTTCCGGAAGCAAGGCTGGAAAGCGCTCGCGCATCATTTCTGTCAGCTGAAAAGGCATCGGCCGACGCGGCGTCGGCGCTGGCGGCTCTCCGACGGCAGGTGGCGGATGCCGAATCGCGGAGGATGTCCGCCCAAGTCGTACATGAGGAAGCGCGGCAAGCTGCGGTCAACGCCGAAGCAGCGGCTACGCGCCTGCTTGCAGAGCATGACGCATTGATGGGGTTGCTGGCGCAGCAATTTGGTCGCGATTCTGTACCGATTCTGGATCAGGTGGAGATCAGTCCTGGACTAGAAAAAGCCCTCGGAGCCGCGCTCAATGAGGAATTGTCCGCCGGGATCGATCCGGCGGCTTCGCGATATTGGCGGCAATTACCAACTCCTGACGACTTGAAGAATGGCGAGCTAGGCCTTTTGCAATCCACCCCCGCGCCGGCTCTGACACAATGCGTCAAGGCACCCCCTGCCTTGGGGCGTGCGCTCGCGTATATCCGACTTCTCGCCGACGATGAAGATGGTGCACCGCTACAGGCCCGCTTGCGCCCTGGGGAAGCATTGGTCCGCCGAGATGGCGCTCTCTGGCGCTGGGACGGCTATACGATACGCCCGGGAGCGCCCAACGAGGCGGCAGCGCGGCTGGAGCAGCGCAACCGACTCGAGGTATTGCGCCGAGGGCATAACCAAGCGGCTGCAATGGCAGAAAATGCCGCTACGGCCCGCCGGCTGGCGCAAGAGGCCGAAACGGCGGCGCGGCTTGAGGAACAACGTGTTCATTCGGCGTGCCAGGACGCCGAAAAACGCGTCGACACTGGTCGAGCCGAAGCTGACTCGGCACGAAACGTTGTAGGAAAGGTTGAGGCCGAGGCCGAGCGTGCCGCCAGCCGTATCGAGTTGCTCATCGAGGTGTCCGAGCGTCACAAAATAGAGCTCCGCTCTGCCGAATCACTGCGCCATCAGGCCGAAGCCAAACGTGCGGCAATTGAACCGGCGGAAGCAATGGAAACGGCTTTGGCGGCGGCGCGCCATGATTTTGCGGAGGCACAACGGACAGAGTTGACAGCACGAATGCATCTTGCGCAGCTCCGCGACAAGGTGGAACGCGCGACGCAACGGCGTACACAGGCCGAACGCGAGTTGGTTGAATGGGGCGACCGACAACGCGATGCCACGGGGCGGATCGTCGACTTACGGGCGCGCCTCGCCGAGGCAGAAAAACGCCGCGATGACATGACTAAAGAGAGCAACCTCACTGCGGCTCTTCTGGAGGCGGAATCAGTTGTTTCGGGGGCAGAAATCTCACATCGCGAAGCGGCAACAAACATGGTCGGGGGCGAGCGCGCGGCGAGAGAGGCTTTGGATGTAGCAACATCCGCCAGCGCCGCGTTGGCTGTAGCTGAAGAGAAACTAAAGACAGCTGAGGCGGCAGCAGTTCAAGCCGATCATCTCTGGTCCATTGTTAAGGAGCGCGTTCATTCCCGCCTCGGAGCAGAACCGGCGTTGCCTGAGGTGGCCGAGATCAGTGATGCGGGCATGGAACGCACGCGCAAGCGGTTTGAGCGCTTGACCCGCGAACGGGAAGACATGGGGCCCGTCAATTTGCGCGCGGAAATTGAGGCAACCGAAATCGAGGATAAGCTACGAAAACTCGCGTGCGAACAGGAGGAGATTACATCGGCAATCGCCAAGCTACGCGGTTCAATTGGGCACCTGAATACGGAAGGGCGGCAGCGAATACGGGCTCAGTTCGTCGAGATCGACCGACATTTCCAAGCCCTTTTCCGGCGCATGTTCGGGGGCGGCCGGGCGCATCTCGCGTTGGTTGGATCCGATGACCCTTTAGAGGCCGGCCTAGAGATTTTTGCGGAACCACCTGGAAAAAAACTAGCCGCGCTGTCGTTACTGTCGGGTGGCGAGCAAGCGCTTACCGCAATATCACTGATTTTTGCCGCCTTTCGCTGCAATCCAGCGCCGGTTGCGATCCTAGATGAGGTTGATGCGCCGCTTGATGACGCGAATGTGGAACGGTTCTGCGCGTTGCTGAACGACGTAGAACGCGAAACCGGAACACGATTCATTGTAATCACCCACCATCACCTGACAATGGCCCGGATGGATCGTATCTTCGGTGTGACGATGCAGGAGCGTGGCGTATCCCGGATCCTGTCAGTTGATCTGAAGACAGCCGTCCGTCTTACCGGATCGTCAACCGCAGCTCTGGCTGCAGAATGACGGTGTTTTCATGAATTTCGCGCATCCGGAACGACTCTGGCGAATTTCAATGTCCCCGGTTTTGGCCGAATAAGCGCGACAAGTAGCTTCCGCGTGGTCCGCGGCCACCGTTATTAGGATCGTTGGTGCATCGAGAGTTCGTTGATTTTGACTGCGTGACCTCACAAGATTGTGAGCGCATTGACTCCATGACCTGTGCTGAGTAGCAGATCGCATATCGTCGTGGAGATATGGATCGCACGTGCCATGAAACAGGACGATTCGGCGCAGCACGATGACACAGGCGCTTCGTTCGATAAGCGGCTTGAGACTGCGCGACTAAAAGCAGGATTGGTTGCAAAGCCGAAGTCTGACCGGAACAGGTCACCGGATGACAATCCGCTGACGATGGCGATGCGGCTTGGCTCGGAAATGGTCGGCGCCCTAGCGATCGCCGTTGTGATCGGTTATGGGCTTGACCGACTGCTGGACACGGCCCCGTGGTTCATGATCGGCCTCGTACCGATCGGAGCGGCGGCGGGAATATTGAACGTGTTTCGTGCGGCCGGATCATCCCGGCCAAACACGGGACCGAAGGACTGAACGGAGAGGACGCTTTGGCGCTGATGGTTGAGATGGATCCGCTGAGCCAATTCCACCTCCAATCGGGGTTGGGAACATTGGGGCGCATTATCGATTTTACCAATTCTAATCAGATGATGGTGATCGCAGCGTTGATTGTGACAACCGTGATGGGCGTTGGCCTGCGTAGGGCAGCCATTGTGCCAGGACGCATGCAGGGCTTGGCTGAATTGTCATACGAGTTTGTGCACAACATGGTCATCGACACGATCGGAGAGGAAGGCAAGCGATTTTTCCCCTTCGTTTTTACACTGTTTTCGTTCATTCTGGTTGGAAACTTACTGGGTCTTTTTCCCTATTTCTTTGCGTTCACAAGCCACATTGCAATAACAGGAGCGCTGGCTTTTTTTGTGTTCCTCCTGTCGCTGATAGTTGGGTTCTGGCATCATGGTTTTCGATTCTTTAAATTTTTTGCACCATCAGGCGTTCCAGCCTGGTTATTGCCGCTACTAATCCCGATCGAAGTTGTGTCTTTTTTGTCTAGACCTATCTCGCTGTCAGTTCGTCTGTTCGCGAATATCACGGCAGGTCATGTCATGTGGGAAGTATTTGCCGGCTTTATGCTGATGCTCGTAAGCAGCCTCGGTGCTCTTGGTGTGGTTGCAGCCCTGATTCCGCTTGGCCTCAATATAGCTCTTACAGCATTGGAGTTCCTGGTTGCGTTTCTGCAAGCATACGTGTTCGCAATCCTGACGTGTTTGTATTTGCATGATTCCATCCACCTACACTGAACGAATTTTGTCGTGTAATTTGTTACAAATGCGCGACATCGCGCGAAACTGAAAGGAAATCGCCATATGGCTATCGACACCGTTCTCCTTGCTCGCGATATCGGCGCCGGCCTAGCGACAATCGGCGTTGCCGGTGCCGGTGTAGGCATCGGCAATCTGTTCGGTTCCTTCGTGGCGGCCGTTGGTCGTAATCCGGCCGCACGCGACCGGATGTTCCGTGACGTGCTGCTGGGTTTCGCCCTGACCGAGGCAGTAGCTCTCTACGCCTTGGTAATCGCATTGATCATCCTTTTCGCCTAGGTGCGGTTAGATGCTCTGCGCACGCCGCTTCTGGGTAACCGCCGCCGTGACAGTGATAACGGGGTTCCCAGCCGCGGCTTTTGCTGGGGATCAACTGCCGCAAATGGATTTTGCCAATCCGTACACCTCTGGCCAGGTCGTATGGATGGTGGTGATCATGGTGGCTCTCTACTACTCGTTGTCGCGGAGAGCCCTGCCGGCCATCGGCGGAATCATTGAAAACCGGCGCTCGCGTATTGCTGCAGACCTGAACGCCGCCCAAGAAGCCAAAATTGTGGCGGAACGCGCGGCCGCCGAATTAAACCGGACCATCATGACAGCGCGCCAGGCTAGCCAAGCACAGATTGCCGAAGCGATCGCCAACGCGAAGCGCGAGGCCCAGCAGAAAGCAGAACATCTCAACGCGAGGCTGGCCACCGAGTTGGCACGTGCCGAAGCGGCCATCGAGGCCGCTCGGCAAAGTGCTCTCGCGGCCCTGCCTCTCATTGCCGAAGATGTAGCAGGTTCGCTGGTCCAGCACTTAGTCGGCGTAGAACCAGATAGACGCGTACTGGCCAAGGCGCTCAAATCGGCGCGAAGCTGAAGGAATCGGCATGGAATACCAAGCCTTACACGCGCCGCTTTGGGATCAGGGAACTTTCTGGGTAACTGCCGCCGTCTTAATTTTTCTGTTTTTCTTTGGTCGCAAAATTGTCGGCTTCGTCGTGGACATGTTGGACAAGCGCAGTGCTGAAATTGCCGCTTCTCTTGCAGAGGCAGCCCAACTCCGCGCAGAGGCCGAAAAGATGCTAATGGAAGCGGAAGCTCGACGCGCAGAAGCTGAAGCGCAAGCCAAGGCGATGGTTGAAGCAGCCTCCAGAGAAGCGCAGCGCATGGCAGCAGAAATCACCCAAAATGCGATAGCGTATACCCAGCGGCGTGAGCGAATGGCGTTGGAGCATATTGCCGCCGCCCAAGCTGCGTCGGTGTCGGCAGTCCAGACCGCAGCGGCCGAACTCGTTGCGAAAGCTGCGGAGATCGTCATGCGCGAGCAAGTCGATGCCGGACAGGATGCAAAACTTATTGACGCGGCAATTTCCACCCTGTCCACCTCATTCCGGCGAGGCGCCGCCTAATCTTTATCCAGCAACTGTCCGTGCACGGCATAGCCTTTCCAGTGCCATGTTGATATAGCCACTATCGGCTTCGGGTGCGTCCATCCGGAGTTGTCTGCTCCTCCAGCATTAGCACGAGGTTCGCTTATGGCCCGTCGCCGCCAGTTATACGAAGGTAAAGCAAAAATTCTTTTCGAGGGCCCGGAACCGGGAACACTCGTGCAATATTTCAAGGATGATGCGACCGCCTTTAATGCCCAGAAGAAAGGCACCATCACCGGAAAAGGCGTCTTGAACAATCGGATCAGCGAATTTCTGATGCAGCGAATTGCTGAAATCGGCGTCCCGACACATTTCATCCGCCGGCTGAATATGCGTGAACAGCTGATTCGTGAAGTCGAGATCATCCCGATCGAGGTCGTGGTCCGCAATATCGCGGCGGGAAGCCTGTCAACACGGCTTGGCATTGCCGAAGGAACCAGGTTGCCTCGCAGCATCATTGAATATTATTATAAAAATGACGCTCTTGGCGATCCAATGGTTGCCGAAGAGCACGTCTCGGCATTTGGGTGGGCAAGCGCGCAAGACATGGACGATATCGTTCATATGGCCTTGCGAATTAACGACTTCTTGACTGGCCTCTTCCTTGGTGTCGGAATTTCCCTGGTTGACTTCAAGGTAGAGTTCGGCCGGCTATGGGAAGGGGAAGAGATGCGCATCGTCCTCGCTGATGAAATCAGTCCGGACAATTGCCGTCTATGGGATACCAAAACAAACGAGAAAATGGACAAGGACCGGTTCCGTCGCGATCTGGGCAAGGTTGAAGAAGCCTATCAGGAAGTCGCCATGCGGCTCGGGATTCTCCCGGAAGCGGGCGCGCGGGATCTCAAGGGCCCGGAGGTAATGCAATGAAGGCAACTGTAACGGTGATGCTCAGGGACGGTGTCCTTGACCCTCAAGGCAAGGCGATCCGCCATGCGTTGGATGGCCTCGGCTTCACCGATATCGGCGAGGTCCGTGTCGGCAAAGTCATTGAACTTGATCTCTTGGAAACCGACCCCTTGAAAGCGCGGGAAAAAGCCGAAATGATGGCCCGGCGTTTGTTGGCCAATGCCGTCGTTGAACAATTCGACGTCGTGGTTCGGTGAAGGCCGCATGCGATTAAAAGCGACTCGCGGTCAAGCGCAGCCGCGGCACTGTTCAATGAAGCACACCGTGTCCGCTGGCACTGGTATGTATGTGGCTTGCAGCCGCCCGCTGTCCTTAGCCGTTGGTTTGATTCTGGCTAATCAGAGATAACGAAAACATCGGCTAAGGTCCTGATCGGCCCCTTCCGTCGGGCGAAGACAGGCTCGACCGCCGAACGGACCCGGGATCTCGCCGCGTTGGCGAGCGCTGTCCGGCGCGGCATCGGCCGGCCCCGGGGCTTCAAGACCTTGTCCAGCCGGTACCGGAATGCCTCGGAATTCACGACCCCGTTCAGACGCTCGAGCGGATCACCCGCTCTTCGACAACGCCACATAACGATCGTCCAGATCAAAAAAGCCCGGCTGCGACACCATCTCTCACCCCCCCCCCGTCAAACCAGACAAAGAGAATCATCAATCCAGCCCAAACGCCAGGGGTTTTTCGAGGCGTTCAGCTGCATTCATCCGCCATTTTTTTCTCCGCTTTGGACTCTGCGTCCGATCAGCTAATGCCTTTCTGGATCGATAGCGAGCACCAACCGAACGTCAAAGGGCCACGACGCTCGTATTCATTGCCGCAATGCTAGCTGTAGAGGAATGTATGCAGAAAGACTCTTCAGGACAGGCCGCAGGAGGAGGAACCCGACGGGCCATCGTTGATCTTGGCTCGAACTCCGTGCGGCTTGTTGTATTCGAAGGCGAACTACGTAACCCGGTACAAATCTTCAATGAAAAAGCTGTCCTCCGCCTCGCCACGGGCCTGATCCACACCAACCTTCTTGATCCCGTGGCGATGGAGGAGACAATCGTCGTGTTGAAGCGGTATGCTGCTATCGCACGAGTAATGGATGCCAACCCCTTCGAAGGCCTCGCCACATCGGCGGTGCGCGACGCGGCCAACGGTTCAGAATTCGTTGCCCGGATTTCTGATGCGGTACCGGACCTCAGAGTTTCTGTGCTTTCCGGCGAAGCCGAAGCACGTTTGTCTGCAGAGGGGGTGTTATGCGGCATCCCGATGGCCGATGGCATTCTTGCTGACCTTGGCGGTGGCTCGCTGGAACTGGTTGGGCTGGAGCGCGGTATAGTCGGGCTGGCTGCAACGTTGCCTATCGGCGTTATACGCCTTGCAGAAAAGGCTAGCGGCGATCCGCAACGCGCTCGCGGCATAGTCCTTGACGCCCTTGAACGGGTGACTTTTGTTAATATCGGCGCCGGTCGAGACCTGTACCTCTCGGGGGGAGCGTTCCGCGCGCTTGCCCGCATCCATATTGCCCAAACGTCCTACCCGCTTGCAGTTGTGCATCATTATACCATTGGCCGTGAAGAAGCGCGCGATCTCGCTGGCGTAATCAGCGGAGCCAGCCGGAAGCTAATCGAGCGCCTGCCTGGAGTGTCACGCAAGCGCATTGGCGATCTTCCCTTTGCTGCGGTAATTCTCCGCCGGCTTCTGCGAGCGACAGGCGCTGACCGCGTCGTGTTCTCGGCCAATGGCCTGCGCGAAGGCTGGTTCATGCGCCAACTGCCCTTGTCATTGCGTGAACAAGATCCGTTGATCTCTGCTGCACGGGACCTCTCAATTGCATCCTTACGCGATCCCAACCTTCCCGGTGCACTAATTACGTGGACGTCTGGCCTCTTCCCCATGGAGACGCAACACCAAGCAAGACTACGAGAGGCCGCATGCTGGTTCTCCGATATCGGCAATCACGAGCACCCGGAATATCGTGCCGAACAAGCCTTTCTGAGAGTGCTGCGCCAGACCGGCGTTGCATTGGACCATCATGCGCGAGCATTCCTCGCGCTGACGCTCGCACTACGCTATGAAGCGCCGAGCGAGGCAGGGTTCCTAGCACCTGCACGCGCGCTCCTCCCGATGGATGCAGCCCGCCGGGCCGAAGCGCTCGGAGCTGCCGTCCGCCTTGCGTATACGCTCTCGGCTGGAACGCCTGCTCTTCTGGCCGCAACACGCTTGGCCATTGCGGGCGACCGATTGGTACTATCCCTGAACGCGGCAAGCGGTGTGTTCGCCGGGGAAGCTATCACCCGACGCCTTGCGCGCCTCGCCGAATTACTCGGTGTCGAACCTGACGTGCAGCTACTTTAGCACTCGCCTGGATCAACCGCAGAGCCCTAGCCCACATGTCTCACGAGGGTAGGTACGTCAGGGTTCCGAATCTGCGAAAGTTCTTTTGTAACCAGGCTCTTCTGCGAGTTGAAGGAATTTCCCGATGCCGACGGAGTGCAGC
>JAJZCS010000057.1:6622-9408 GCA_021829055.1 Pseudomonadota bacterium | reverse complement strand
AGAGCATATCGTCGACGTGCCACTTGGGTGGTCGGTGATGGAGGGTGCCGTCAAAAATATGATACCGGGCATTGACGCCGATTGCGGCGGTGCCTGCGCCTGTGCCACCTGCCATGTTTATGTGGATCCGGCGTGGGCAGAGAAACTGCCGCCGAAGGAAGACATGGAGGAGACCATGCTCGATTTCGCCC
The DNA here is from genome assembly GCA_021829055.1 of Pseudomonadota bacterium. Lineage (GTDB taxonomy): Bacteria > Pseudomonadota > Alphaproteobacteria > Acetobacterales > Acetobacteraceae > Acidiphilium. The sequence continues at coordinate 9,217 of JAJZCS010000057.1, read as the reverse complement.
AGGATCTGGAGAAGAATAGCCGTCTATCCTGTCAGATCAAGGTGACCAAAGAACTTGATGGGTTTGCCGTGCGCATCCCCAAAAGTCAGCATTGAGCTTCTTGAACTGAGGTGGCAGGTCAGGCGACCTGGCCTATGTCCTGAATGCGTCGGGGCAGGTGGCAGCGTACGGTTGTGCCGCGATTGGCAGTACTGTCGATTTCGACCCAGCCATTGTGTAGCTCGACGAAGCGGTTGACCAGGGCCAAGCCGAGCCCTGCGCCTGCGCGCTGACCGGCGTGACCTTTGGCTGAAAAATGCTCAAAGACATTGGCTTTGACCTCAGGGGCGATGCCGGGGCCGGTATCCGAGACATAAATCTGGACGTCGCCATCCTCACTTGCTGCGCCAAGGACGATACGCCCGCCACGCGGTGTGAACTTGAACGCATTCGACAACAGGTTGAAGACCACCTGCCGAATGCGCTTTTGATCAAGTTTAACGGCTCCGATGTCATGCTGGCAATCCAGCACGAATTCGATATCAAGCGCCTCGGCATGTCTGCGCAGGGGCTCGCCAACCCGCGACAGAAGCTCGTAAAGATTGACCCGGGACAGCTCCAGTCGCATAGCACCTGAATCGATCATTGACAGATCGAGGATGTCGCTTGTGACTTCTGCAAGCTTGGCAGAAGCCGAAAGTATATCTTTTACGTAGTCGCGCTGTTTGGTCGTTAACGGACCGGCTACACCGGAGGCAAGTAGATCGGCAAAGCCATGTACCGCGTTGAGCGGGTCTCGGAACAGAAAAGACGCATGATGAATGAAGTCGGACTTTAGCTGATCCGCAGCGACGAGCGCTTCATTGCGCTCCCGCAGGGCATTTTCCATGCGAAAACGGTCAGTTATATCAGCGAATGAAACGAGCGTGCCACCGTCGGGAAGTGGGGCGAGTGAAACCGAAAGCACGATATTGTCGTTGCGCTCCATCTGGCCCCAATCATGCTGGCGGTCAGCGTTCGAGGCGACACTGGAGACTAGCCTCTTCCACATAGCGTCATTACCGAAGCGCCGCGCGCAAGTCTCAGCTACACGCTGAATGTGTGGCTCACCTTCGAGCTGGGACGGTTCCAGTTCCCAAAGCCGGGCAAATGCTGCATTGCGGAGTTTAAGGCGGCCGTCGGTACCAAATACAGCAACTGCCTCCTGCAAGGTATCGAGGGTGGCAGTCTGTGCCTTAATCAGCGTATTATAGTTTGTCTCAAGGGCGAAGCGTTCGCTCATGTCCTCGTAAAGGAAAATCAGGCCACCGAAGGGATGTGGCTGGGCAATAACACGTAAGGTCCGCCCACCCGGAAGGTGCCATTGCTCTTCAGGAAAAAATTCGGTCCCATGGCCATACAGAGAGAGCCGCGATCTCTTCCAACTCTGGTAATCACGCTGCTCGGGAAGTTTGCGCATTTCCCGTAACTGATCGAGGATCTCCCCGTCCGATGGCCGCCGATCCAGAAACTGTTCACTTAATTCCCAAAGATGGGCAAATGCCTGATTGTAGAAGGTCAGCTTCTGCTCGGCGTCGAAAATTGCGACTGCCGTGGTCAGCCGGTCGAGGGTTTCGGCATGGGCATCGATATGCTGCTGTAGTCGGGCCTCAGCTGCGGACAACTCGGTGACGTCGACGGCACTGCCCACAATCTGCCCGGTTGCGAGCGGGGTATGGGTGAATGTCAGGGCTCTACGCTGACCGGCGATAACCGCGAAGCGCTTGGACTCCATGATCTGACTTTCAGCGCGCGCTGCGCTGGCCAAGTCACGTTCGGATTTGTCGAGAGCGGATTGCTGGGCCAGGGCTTCGCTATCATCCTCGAGCCCTAGCGCTTGCAGAAATGCCTGGTTGCCCCAGACCAAGGTCAAGGTCTTGTCCCGTAGCCATACCGGTATGGCCAAGGCATCGAGAATGGCACGGAAATCAAATGGTTGTGTAGCCGCCGTTCCGGCCGGCTCGAGCCATACCCCGACCGCTGCGCCCACAGCCCTGCCGCGCACAGAAATCGCCCGTCCGTCCGCCTCGTGGACGATCAACGAGAAACTCCGGCCCTGGTCGCTTAGCCCGTCCAGGGCGGTTGATAGTTCCGTCGCGTCCGGACCATGCAGGCAGGCGTTCAGGAGGACCTCACCGCCGCCGTAGGAGCGCGGCGCCAGACCATCCCGGCCCCACACCAGCAGTGCCTCACGACCCGCAGCGATCATCGCGTCGCGGCTGTGAACCATAGCCCCCTGGCGGGCTAGCAAGAGCTTGAGATTTCGTTGGAGTCGGTGTGCCCGATGCTGTTCCCACAGTGCCCAGATGCCCGCGGCGACGGCCAGAGCTGCGGCGCCTAGAGCGATAGCCGAACTCACCGCAACCGTGCCGTAACTGGCGGCAGCTGCCGGTGACGGGACAAGAAGCGGGGTGGCCATTAGCAGGATTTTTGCCGCGCGCCGTCCCGCGCCGGCTTGGCTGTCACCTATGCGCTTACCTGCTTCGTTCCCGGCCACGGGGACGCCTTCCCCCTCGCCAATTTCGGCGAATCAATTGTGAATCAATATGATAGGCGTGCCCGGGAGATATCGCTAGG
>JAJZCS010000057.1:0-6612 GCA_021829055.1 Pseudomonadota bacterium | reverse complement strand
GGTAAGGTGGTTAACAAAGTGTAAAGCCCGGAATGTTGTAGTTGCCTCCACCATGTCGGCCCTGCTGTGTTGCGAGCGGGCGAAGAGGTCCTCTTGGGATGGCTCGCAGCCTACCCGGGGGAAGGGATCGGTTTTGTGAGCAGCCGGCCACGGCCGCCTCCAGCGGCGGCCGTGGCCGATCGACTGCTCAATAGCGGTAATGATCCGGCTTGAAAGGACCGCTTGTACCGACGCCGATATAGGCTGCCTGCTTGTCGTTCAGCTTGGACAGCTTAACGCCGATTTTCTCCAAATGAAGCATCGCGACCTTTTCGTCCAAGGTTTTAGGCAAGGTGTAGACGCCGACCGGATATTGTTCGGTTTTGGTGAAAAGCTCGATCTGTGCCAGCGTCTGGTTGGTGAACGATGCGCTCATTACAAAGCTGGGATGGCCGGTCGCGCAGCCCAAATTCACGAGCCGTCCCTGGGCCAAAAGAATGATGCGCTTGCCGTCTGGAAACTCGATCTCATCGACTTGCGGCTTGACGTTGTGCCATTTGAAATTTTTGAGCTGCCCAACCTGGATCTCGCTGTCAAAATGGCCGATGTTGCACACGATAGCCCGGTGCTTCATTGCCCGTATATGCTCAACGGTGATGACGTCGATATTGCCGGTGGTCGTTACGAAAATATCGCCGCGCGGCGCAGCATCTTCCATGGTGGTTACTTCATAACCTTCCATGGCGGCCTGCAGGGCACAGATAGGATCAATTTCCGTAACGATGACGCGGCATCCAGCCTGCCGCAGTGACGCAGCCGAACCTTTTCCAACGTCACCAAAACCAGCCACGACCCCTACTTTTCCGGCCATCATGACATCGGTGGCGCGGCGGATGCCGTCGACAAGCGATTCGCGGCAACCATAGAGATTGTCGAACTTGGACTTGGTGACACTGTCATTGACGTTGATCGCCGGCCACAACAGGTTACCTTTTTTATGCATTTCGTAAAGGCGATGAACGCCTGTGGTAGTTTCCTCGGTCACACCTTTGATCGCTTTAGCACAGCGTGTGTAAAAGCCCGGTTTGTCTATCAGCCGACGTTTGATGGCTGCGAAGAGTACCTGCTCCTCCTCATTTCCGTAGGTGTCGAGAAAGGCGGTATCACCATCTTCGGCCCGTTTGCCCAGATGGATCAGAAGTGTGGCATCGCCACCGTCATCAAGGATCATGTTGGGTGTACCGCCGTGCGCCCATTCAAAGATGCGATGGGTGTACTCCCAGTACTCCTCAAGGCTTTCCCCCTTCTTGGCAAAGACGGGGGTACCGCTGGCTGCAATGGCAGCGGCGGCATGATCCTGGGTGGAGAAGATGTTACAGGATGCCCAGCGAACATCGGCTCCCAGATGCTTTAGGGTTTCAATCAGGACCGCTGTCTGGATTGTCATATGCAGGCTGCCGGCGATACGGGCGCCCTGAAGCGGCAGCTTGGGACCGAATTCGTTGCGCGTTGCCATCAGACCGGGCATTTCGGTTTCGGCCAGGTCGATTTCCTTGCGTCCCCACTCGGCAAGTTTGATGTCGGCGATGACATAATCGGTGCTCATAAGTCGATCCTCTGATTTGATGGCGGCGGGGATATAGCAGGCAAGGTCAAAACTCACAAGAAGATATAAAGAAATATGCATATCTTTATGCATTTGGTCTTGAGGGAAGGGAAAGTGCCCCTAAGTGCCCCTTGCTCGGGCGGATAAGCTGGGTCAGCGTGATGCACGCAAGGAGGCAAGGTGGATGTCAGGCGCATTGGTTCTGTTATCGGGCGGACAAGATTCAGCAACCTGTCTGGCGTGGGCGCTCACGCGTTATGATCAGGTCGAGACCATCGGTTTCGACTACGGTCAACGGCACCGCAGCGAACTCGAGGCGCGCAGCCGCATACTTCGGGGTTTTCGCCGCAAATTTCCGGGGTGGGCCACCAGACTTGGAACGGACCATGTCCTCGACTTGCGCGTCCTCGGTCAGATCAGCGAAACAGCGCTGACCCGCGTTTGCGATATCGCAACTGTAGGTAACGGACTGCCAAATACCTTCGTACCGGGGCGTAATATCATTTTTCTGACATTTGCTGCTGCCGTGGCTTACCGGCGAAACCTTAAGCACATCGTTTCCGGGGTGTGCGAAACGGACTATTCCGGATATCCCGATTGCCGTGATGACACCGTTAAGGCGCTTCAGGTGACGCTCAACCTCGGTATGGAGCAGCGCTTTGTGCTCGATACGCCCTTGATGTTGATTGACAAGGCAGAGACATGGCGCCTAGCGGAGCAATTGGGTGGCAACGATCTCGTCGAGTTGATCCGCTCTGAAACACTGTCCTGCTATAAAGGTGACACCCAACATATGCACGCGTGGGGACCAGGCTGCGGTGAATGCCCTGCCTGTAATCTGCGTGCAAGGGGTTATGCTGCATTTGTCGCCAGATCACCTCAATAGGATTTAGGCATGCCTAAAACCCGTTCGGCGATATAACAGAGCGCCAATTGCGGACTTATCGGGGCGATCCGTGCGATCAAGACTTCTCGCAGATAGCGTTCAACGTGAAAATCTTTGGCATAGCCAAACCCGCCATGCGTCATGACAGCCTGCTGGCATGCGTCAAATCCGGCTTCGCCAGCCAGATATTTGGCTGCATTTGCGCTTGCGCCGGCCTCGAGGCCACGGTCGTACTGGTCGGCTGCCCGCAGTGTCATCAGCCAGGCAGCTTCCAGTGCCAGCCAGTTTTTGGCCAACGGATGCTGGATTGACTGATTCTGGCCAATGGCCCGATCAAACACAAAGCGCTCTTTGGCGTAGCGTGTCGCTTTGCTCAGTGCAAGTTGACCAAGTCCGATGGCTTCGGCTGCGATCAACACACGCTCAGGATTCATGCCGTCAAGAATATACCTAAATCCCTGGCCTTCTACACCGATCAGGTCAGCTTCGGGAATTTCCAGATTTTCGATGAAGAGCTCATTGGAATCGATAGCCTTGCGACCCATCTTGTCGATCTCCCTTACAATGATGTGCCGGCGGTCAAGATCGGTATAGAATAGGCTAAGACCGTCGGTCGGCTTGCGGACATCGCTAAATGGTGTGGTGCGGGCAAGAAGCAAAATCTTGTCGGCGACCTGTGCGGTCGAGATCCATACCTTTTGCCCATTGACGATAAAGCGATCTTTATGCCGTATGGCGCGTGTCTTGAGCCGGGTTGTGTTTAGTCCCGTATCCGGTTCAGTTACGGCAAAGCATGCCTTTTCATGTCCCGCAACAATGGGAGGAAGCATGCGCGATTTTTGTGTATCGGTGCCATGGGCGACCACCGGGTTAAGACCAAAGATGTTCATATGCAGAGCCGATGCCCCGGACATACCGGCGCCGGATTGGGCGACTGCTCGCATCATGATTGCGGCCTCACGGATACCAAGGCCAGATCCGCCATAGGCAGGTGGTATGCAAATGCCAAGCCATCCACCTTGCGCAAAGGCCTGATAGAACTCTTCTGGAAAGCCGCCCGAGCTGTCGCGGACGCGCCAGTAGACATCATCGAAGTTCGTGCAAAGGGAGGCTACGGCACTCTGCACGTTCTTCTGGTCCTGACTCAATTCGAAATCCATTGTTCAGTTCCTTGGCAATAAACTCTCCCGCAGCATAAAGCATTATGGGGGAGTACAAACAGGACGCTGTTCTCTCAAACCCTCAACTCGCCTGGAAGTGCGCAAAAGGACTACTATCAGGAGTGACTGAATGTCGTGGCAAAGCGCCTGAATGATTCTATATCGAACGCATGTCGCAAGGATAGACTTGCTGATCGCTCGCCCTGGGAAACCATATTGGTGTCAACAGGATACTTGAAGCTGGTTAGTTCCCAAAGGATGCATAGAACGAGGCGGCTCCCCTGATGGCGACCAACGTGAATTCGTCGACGAAACAGGATCACAACCCAAGGACCTATGCTCTACATGGGGGAAATTTTTCATTAGTCGCGGGAAAACCTCAGTGTGTGGGCAATGATCGGAGACGTTGAACCTCCGTAACCGCGTAGCATTGCTTTCGCATTGAAATGGCCGCCGCATATTGGGATGCACCAGAATTTTGTGGAGATTGATCGCATTGGCTGGTTTGGCAAAGAAGGCGCGCAGGTCAAAATTAGCAAGGAATAAAAGTCGGTGTTTGAGCCCTCTTTGCAACCTATGGCAGACAAGCATAGGCAAGCTTCCAAGTTATCTCTTTTGCCGCGGTGCTACGACCTGAATGGTAAAGGAATGGCTCGCAAGCCAGATATTCAGGCATAGGCGCCAGCCGGGCCAACGGTATTCAAACTTGGGTGGATGCGGGTAGGCCAATATCTTATGTCAATCAGCCGCCAGGCAAAGACAGTGACTGCCTCAGGCGTCTTCTTGGGCGCGTAGCGCTTTTTCCGCTGACGTTTCGAACGAAAGTTTCGTCCCACGATGACGCAAGTTTTTGACCGATTATTCGACTGATTTTTTGGTCGTTTTGGCCAGGCACGTCCATTCCGATTCCGGGTCTTAGGATGTCCAGTCCCAACGCATGCGGCGCTGGTTCTCCGGCCATATGCTCGTGTTCATCCGGCAAACTCATCCCTGGCATTTTATCGCGCAGGTCGCCTTTGACGCGTCAGATCCGTGGCAGAATTTTATGTGTTTCTCGGATCGCCAAACCGGAAAGCGCAACCGTCGTCAGTCCGAATATAATGCAATTAACAGTCATCGCGTTTACCCGCGGGCAGCCCAAGACCTGCGACGAGCTGAAAAGTCATGCGCCAAAGCCGGCGATACACCACTTCTTCCAGCGGGTAAAACCGGGAACTCCGCAAACCCCAATACGATTAGCAAACACCTCAGATCCACGAACTCCGGATCAAGTCCATGCCGTTGCGGTTTACGGCAATTGGCACCTGTCTTGCCGTTAGAAACCAAGAAGAGACAAAAATCCACACGCCGATAAGCGCCGATTCTCAATTCTGCCAATGCCCATTTTCAAGTGACGTCGCGCGTCATCATACTACGTATCTAATGTCTAGCGATACGACGTCAGTGATATTGTTGAGGATCAAAAGGTTGCGCGTTCAAACTTAGGGCCCGTACGGAAATAAACGAATCGCTTATGGGTCAGATAGACCGCAAACTTGGAAAAAGTACCTCATCAGTCGATAACTTATTGCTGGGCAAGCCCTTAGGCGACTAGTTGAGACATTGCTCAATCAGATTGATCTTACCTCTGGCCGCAATACGTCAGGATGATGCATGCTGAGCGTATTTCATCAGTACTCGCTTGCGTGCATAATTGTCAGTACCCGTTGCGTAACCATCTCGTCGGTCGGATCCGGTGAAGCCGCGCTCAATGCCAAGTCATAATAGTCAATCTTCCAGAAATATGTCTCGCCATCGAACTCAAATGCGCCAAAATCATGCTCATGATGTGTATCATTCAGGTCTGAGAAATCGCAAAATGTGCAAACTCTCTCTATAATTTTTACTAATGCTGGATGGCCTTGTACCCTGGGAGTTATTAGCCAGTGTCCACGGCAAGGATTACCGCGTAGTTCATCGTTTAAGGCCCGAATCTGAGTCACCTTGCAAGCGGTCATAATTATCCTGCGGCGACTGAATGGTTGGACATCGCTGGCTCTGGAGTTGCTTTGAATGGATTAGGCTGGAAAGTGGAAGGCTTCATGTTGATCGGATGCTGTTGCCCCCCCCAACGCCATGGGTGGAGCAAGTACGCAGTAGCGAAAATCTAGCAGGCCTGATTGGCCGTTATTGTCACGGAATCAGAGTAGACGCGTGAGCTCGCCATGCCATCCCAGCCTTTTGTTCCTTATGTTGAATTTAAAGACTCTGGCGGCCCAAGATCCGGCCGTTGGACATTGTGGCGGGAACTAAGGCGCGTTGAACACGTGCGAATTGACCTCGGGACCGGGCAATCTCGACGTGGAGTTGGCTATGGTGTCATGAAATCATCATCCAAATAGCGATTGGATTTGATAAAATTAGGGTACATGCTTTTTTTGAGGGGCATTTCCGTGCAACTGAAATCCGGATTTCGTCCGTTTTCTGTATTGATTGCAACATCATTAGCGATGATGCAGATATCAGCTGCGCCTTATGCGATTATAACCACTACACCCGGTCCTGAAATTCGACCATACCTGATCCAGCATAGTGCAGAGCCACATCTTTCTCACAAACAGATCGTGGCACTTCTACGCCAGCATATCAAATACATCTTTGTGCTTTATCAGGAAAACAGAAGTTTTGATTCTTACTTTGGGACATTTCCCGGCGCAGATGGTCTGTTCAGTCAACTTCCCGCGCAGACTGCCGGCTTTTATCAGCCGATAATCAATGTCAATGGCACTGTGTCGGAAATTCACCCTTTCCGGATAGGTCCTGCACAGGATGCGGCTGATACGGACGATGTCGATCACTCACATCCGATGATCATCGAAAAGATGAATTTTGTGAACGGTCAGCCGCAGATGAACCGTTACGCCGAGAGCGAGGAGGAGAAATATTTTCAGAACGGGAAGCCCACTCTCATGGCCAAGCAGTTTGGTGAACTCACAATGGCA
>JAJZCS010000056.1 GCA_021829055.1 Pseudomonadota bacterium | reverse complement strand
GGCCATCCTCCTTGTCTGGAACAAAACCATGAGGGTGATAACTCCGATATCGAATCCGATACGAAGCATTTCTCTCATCCTCTGAAACAACAACTTTCGCGGTGATGTTACGAGCGAAAACGTGGGGAATATTTGTTGTATGATCAAAAGCATAAGGCGCTTTATTAACTCCGGAAAGGCTTTGCATCTGACCCTCACTAAGGTGTATTCATAGCAATATATCTATGCTAGGTTGCAATATATCTATGCTAGGTTGAAAACAGAGCAAGTTAACAAGTATTAGTATTGCTTTTTTTTGGTGAGGCAGAATTCTGGGATGGCGCGATCGTTTCCCATAATGAAGACGCGGCACGATCCTCACCTACGACGGGTGTCGCCAACCCGCCTTGATCCGTCCTTGAAACGTGAAATTCTTATTGAACAAATTGGGAACCGTGCTCAGGTCGCCGGCTTTATGGTTCCTTTTGGTATCATCACAGCTGGGGTCTTCGCCTGGTATTTCGGCGGATTTAGATCTTCTGGCGATCCTCGTATAACCTACGCGTTTTTTTTTCTCCTCGCCGCCTATTTTCTTTACGGTGTAATACTTTTGTTCTGGAGCAGAATAAAAGAAAAACTTTTAAATCAAAAAAGTATCAATAAAATTGTTCCATTTTTATATATTTCAATCACAACTGTCGGAATCGCATGGTCTTTTCTTGTCTTCTTTTCCAGTCAATCTGCGTCAGAATACAGTATCGGTATAATATACGCGACGGAAATTGCTCTTTTGTCAATGACCATCGTGAGTCCTCCTTTCAAATTTGCGATGTGCATCTGGGTCCCATTAGTTGTTTGCGGATACACAACCCTTTATTCGATTGACTATACTTATAAATCGACACTGCTTATCTTTATGACCATATACGCGGTGCTAACTTTTCTCAGCTGTCTATCAATGGATAGCATGGTATTCCAGAAGTCGCTTTCTACCATCGAAAACCGCAGACAGGCCGAAACAATTTCGATTCTCCTCAACGAATTCGCAGAGGAGAATAAAAATTACCTTTGGGCCATCGACGGCCAAATGAAATTTTGTAACATGTCGCCAAGCCTCCGCAACATGCTCGATGGACTCGATCCATCCGGAGAGATTGCTCTCCTTTCGTTTCCAGAACTAATACATCGGTTCATTACCAACACCCCAAACACCACGTCAGCCGAGGACCTGCTTTCGAAAATAACTTCCGGCGATGCTTTCCGAGAGCTTTTGGTTTCGCTCCACTCTGGGACAGGCATTCGCTTCTGGTCGATAACCGGACAGCCGATCCGGGACGTTTTCGGGGGCTTCGCCGGCTATCAAGGCTACCTTTCTGATCAGACAGATGCCGTCGTAGCGCGCCGAGAGCTTGAATTCCTCGCCAATTTTGACTCGGTCACGAAGTTGCTCAACCGTCACCAGTTCAAGCGCGCACTACGTGACTATACGAAGCCAAGCGGCTCTAAGTCATTTGCTCTGATGTTGATCGATCTCGATCATTTCAAAGCGGTCAATGACTCACTTGGTCACTCCGCTGGAGATCAAGTACTTGAGGTCGTTGCGCGTCGTCTCCAGCACTGTGTCCGGGAGGGTGACCTCGTGGCCAGGATTGGAGGCGATGAATTTGCAATTCTTCTGCAGTCGCAAGAAATCCGACTCATTACCGAGGTCGGACAGCGGATCATCGCCGCCATTGACAACGGCTGCGTCGTCGAGGGCAGAACAATTCCGATAAGCGCCAGCATCGGTATTGCGATTTGGCCTTTTCATGGTTCAGACGAGAGTGGCCTTTATCGTAACGCTGATGTGGCCCTTTATGCTGCAAAGGCCGGAGGCAGAAACCGCGTCTCAATTTTCGGCGAAGACTCGGAAACTGGTGACCGTTTTGGTAACGTTTTCCCTACCCTTCGTGCCCCTTCAAAAAACGAGCAAAAACGTGCAAGCTGACGTCGGACACATGATGCTCGATCCCCTCGGCATCCGCCTCGGCCGTCTCCCGCGGAACGCCGATTGCCTGAAGAACCTGAACAACGAGACGGTGCCGGGCACGTACCCGTTCAGCCATGACGCGTCCAGCCTCGGTTAAGAAAACACCCCGATAAGGCCGTGATGTGGCCAAGCCTTCGCGTTTCAGTCGGGCAATGCTCTTGGTAACTGTCGGATGCGAGACGCCGAGCCGTCGCGCGATGTCGATCAATCGCGCTTCGCCATTAATCGCCAGCAAATCCGCAATCAACTCGACGTAATCCTCCAGCAGCGCGCTGGCTTGAGCGCCCCGCGCCTTCCCGAACCGCCGTGCTTGGGTTGGTTCCTCAGGAAGCAAATTCATTGTCGCACGTCGCGCCCTCACCGTCATCCAATCTGCTCCTCCATGTCCTGCCACTGGGGATGGCCGAATAACCGCAACCTACTCTGCGACAGCATCAAATGCCACCGGCGAACTCGCACGCGGCGGATCGGGCAAAAAAAAGCGCCGTAAGGCCAAGAACTGGCAGAAATGCACAAATTCTGTACACCATGGCAATGCTGCTCCAGTCGGCGACTAGCCCAAGCCCAGCCGCTCCTAGCCCAGCCATCCAAATGCGAGGCCGAAAAACAGACCGGACACCGCACCGATGCGGTGTGGCATCAGCTCTGTCGCGTAGACCACGATTGCTGCAAACGCAGAGGACAGAACGAGGCCGATCACCACACTTAAGACGATAGTCATCTCCAAGTCGACATAAGGCAGGACCAAGGTAAACGGTAAAACGCCCAGAACTGGAACTAACCTATACGGCGCACGACATGGCACCGTTCGCCGTGGACATGGGGTATGTCGACAAGGCTGGAGCCGTGAAGTCGCCGTTCATCTGGGCCGAGGACCGGAGGCTGAAGCTCCGGGCCAAGCTCGATGCCGTGTATTTCCATCTCTACGGGATCACTGACCGCGATGATGTGCGCTACATTTATTCGGGTTCTGTTGAATTGGGACGGCGTTAGGAGACAGAAGGCGGAAAAAGTTGAAGGTATCCCATGTCGGACTTCAAAGGTCGCCGGTTTCCCGTTTCTATCATCTTGGTTTGCGTTCGCTGGTATTGCAAATACGGCATCAGCTACCGCGACCTTGAGGAAATGATGGCTGAGCGTGGGGTGCAGGTGGACCACACCACGCTCTACCGCTGGGTGCAGCGCTACGCGCCGATGCTGGAAAAGCGCATCCGGCGGTATCAGGGATACACCGGCCTCTCCTGGCGGGTGGATGAAACCTACATCAAGGTCGCGGGCGAGTGGGCCTATCTTTATCGCGCCCTCGATTCTGACGGCGACGTGATCGACTTCATGCCAATCTTTCTGTTTGTCTTATTTGCTCGCTGAGCTTTCTGACCGTCACGGCCGCCACTAAAACAGCAACAAAGCCGGTAACTAATGTTTCCCACTCTAGGCGGCCATCGGTGCCCAGGAAAAGCTGCCTAGAAGGCTCGCAGGCTTCAACAGCCGCCAAGGCGGTGCGCCACCAATACTGAGCATAAGTCGATAAGGGGACCCTACTCGGCCGCCTGGTGGACCGTCAGAGCCCTAGCCACTCCTTCCGCATCCCCAGCAATGGCTCGGAGGTACGCCTTGGCCGTGGCGTCCGGCTCAGTCACACCTTGTTCCCAGCCTCGGATGGTCCCGAGCGGAATAGCATAGCGAGCCGCGAACTCCTCTTGCGTCAGGCGAAGAGCCCGGCGCATCGTCTTCATACGCGGGACCCGGCGGGCGTTTTTGAGCTGTTCCGCCGTGTAGGGCTGAGCGTCAGGATCGGCCGAGGCCGCCGCCAGTATCTCCGCTTCGCTCATCGGCCGAGGAAGATCATCGCGGGCTGAAACTGGTTTATTGTGCATCATAGGTTTTCACTTCCTGCTTTGAAGCCCGGCGAGCTGAGATTATCCGAATGCCGATTTTACGCTCAGTATATGTGACAAAAAGCACGATATTATCAGGAGATTTTGCGATTAGGTTAAACCGCTCTTCTCCATAATCGCGGCGATCATCCACGGTTTCAATGCCCATCGGATCGTCAAAAGCTGTCCTGGCATACGAGAAGGAAACGCCATGTTTGACCTGATTGCTGGCAGCCTTGGCGTCATCCTACTCAAAGCCGCCATCATTCATAACTACTTGATACAAGTATTTTAAAGGAAGATCAAGCTTTAATTGACCAGGCGCAGAGCGACGCAGGCCATGCTCTCACCGGCCAGCTTGCCATCAAGAACGTCGGCCGTGTCCGGCACCCGGACGGTCGAGGGTCGGGGCCGGGCCAAGGCGCGCGGGCAGCACATGGGCCGGCCCCCTGCCCTCACCCCGCAGCAGCAGGCGGAGGCCCGCCAGCGCCGGGCCGGGGGGCGACGTTGAAGGAGTTGGCGCAGAGCTATAACGTCGGGATCGCGACGATTTCCAGGCTTTCAGTATGATGGGCATTGCTGCAATCATAAAGGCACTTGCGCAGATCGCGTGGCCGATAGCATTCGTTATCCTTGGTGTTATCTTCAAAGCGGACTTTCGATCATTTCTTACCAGCTTGGGAAAGCGAGGATGGTCTTTCAAAGCGCCCGGCGGCTTTGAAGCGACCGTTGCTGAGGCAGAACAACAGCAGTTGGCTTCCGACAATCCTGCCGCTGAGAAATTGCCCGAAAAGCCGACGCTCGATCCTAGCCCGCGCCCAGCAGTAAATATAATTGAGGCGCGGATAAGGGACGAATTGAAAAGCTTTGAGTCCGAAAAAAAAGAAGCAGTTCTTCTGCGAGCCTTAGCGCAGTCCCGTTTGGAAAGTGGACACGAATTTACGTACAATCGCATATTTGGAAGTCAAATCTTGGCACTGAAAAGGTTGAATGAGGTTGGGCGGGTGACGGTGGATGATGCACTAGAGTTTTTCAAACCCTATGCGGAACAATTTCCAGCAGTTTATCGTAGTTATGGGTTTGAGGGATGGCTCGGTTTTCTAAAAAACAACGCTTTAGTCCAGCAAAATGACAATATACTTGAGATCACGCACTTTGGGCGTGACTTCCTGATCTATGTTACTGAAAAACGGCTAGTCGAAAACAAAGCATTGTAGACCTTTGGCTTTTCATAACGGCAGTTCACACGCTGTTGCGTTTATTCGTGCCTGGTTGGAAACGGGATTAGCCAGAAACCCCCGTAAAGCGACCGAACCAAAAATGTGGGTAACCACAAAAGAGCATTTACAGGAACCCACGAAGCCGGTAATGTGGGAGGCGTGATTATCTCTTTTCTTAATCAAAAGGGCGGCGTCGGCAAAACCACCCTCTCAGTGAACACTGCGGGCGCGTTCGCAGCCCAAGGGTATAAGGTTCTGCTGATCGACGCGGACAAGCAAGGCTTCCGCTAGCACATGGGCAAGCCTGCGCGCCGAGCCCGCCTTCCAGGTCGTCAGCATGGCGCGCGAGAACATAGCGAAGGAGGCCCTGCGCCTTGCCGCTGATTTTGCATGCACGATCATCGACGGTCCGCCCCACGCAGAGCAGATCGCCCGCTCTTGCATCATTGCCTCTGATTTCGTGGCGTTGCCGATTGAGCCGTCCGGGCTCTCGACTTGGGCTTCCGATGTGACGGTGCGGCAGGTGCGCGAAGCGCAGGCATACAAGGAAAACCTCAAATGTGGTTTTGTTGTTTCACGCAAAATAGGGAATACGGTCATAGGCCGCGATATTCGCGCTATGGCCACCGCGGCCGGAATCCCGATCCTAGAGGCCGAAATCGAGCAGCGCGTCGCATTCGCCGAGAGCATGACGATGGGCAAGACCATCTTTGAATGGAGTCCGCGCAGTGCCGCCGCGCGCGATATTGAACGTCTAACCCGCGAAATAGTGAATCATGTCAAAAAAAACCTTCACAGCAGCGCCGAAGCCAAGGCAGCCAACGGCTGACGAGATCGCCGCCTTCGAGCATGGCGGAGCAGGGCACGACCGCCATCAAGCCACTATCTCTGTGGCTCCTGCGGCGATCGCAGCCGCCACAGCGCCTGCCGAGCCGACTAAGCGACTCAGTCTCGATCTGCCCGCAAACGCTCATACCCGCTTCAAGACTGCTTGCAGCGCTACCGGGCGCACGATGGTCAGTGAACTTGCCAGATTTATCGAGCGCCGTACCGCAGAGCTTGAGGCGGAGGCAGGCATAACCCGCAAATGAGCTTTACCGCAAATGTGGGTTTAATGGTTCGGTTGACCTCTAGTCGGACTTAAGCTTCCAGACCGCGAATGACGATAATATTGAATCCCGGCAGCTGACCCCAGGCTGCATCGGCGGTGATGGCTGGCAGATTTCGTTGTTGAGCAAGAGCAAGGCAGGCTCGGTCTCCCAGAGAGAGGCCTGCTGACCGCGTGCGGTTACGCAGCTCGCCGGTCATACAAGCCTGATCAATTCCGAAATCTACTACTTCGACGCCGATCGCTTCGATCGCGAGCCTAGCTTGGTCTTGCGGCATGCCGCGTTCGCAGAGCTTCGTGACAATTTCCGCGAAGTTGACGGCCGATAAAAATGCCCCCGGCAGCGCTGGTTTTACTTGGTCGGCTCCAGGCTCTCCCAAGAGCAACGCCAAAACAGCTGAGCTATCGAGGACGGCCTCACTCACTCTTAGCGGCCTCATGACGCTCGGCGATCAGTTCGTCAACAATTCCCGCAGTTTTGGGAATATACTGACTTACCAGGGCCTGAGCACGGTGTACGGCGGCATCTATGGGTTCGAGAACAATGGTGTCGTCTACCAACCGGGCGAGAAGGCTACCGCCCTTCTGACAGCCCAGTTTTGCCCGCATGCTGGCGGGTATTATCATTCGTCCATTAGGAGCGACGGTTAAATTTGTCGGGCGCATTACCAGACTCCATAAATGGCAAAAAATCGTATAGTGGCATATAGCACAAAAATGCCACAAAACAAGTTCTGGTAAAGAAAGCTAAATCAGCCTCCGATTCTGAAAAACCTGCGATTTCACTGATAGATTTAAAATCTCTGGACAATCCCGTTCCGTTGCTGCGAAATGAGAGGCACGCGCTCACCCAGGCAATCTGCACATTCCGGCAGGGCCGCATCATCGATCGCAGCCATGAAGCGCAGCAATATCGGGCCTCCGGGCTGAGCCTGGTCATCGCGGCAATCGTCTATTGGAATTCCACGTACATGGCGGATGCAGTGGCCCACTTGCGGTCTGCCGGTGAAGCCGTCCCGGACGAGCTGATGGTCCATACATCACCCGTTGGGCGGGAGCATATCGCCTTCTCCGGAGACTTCCTGTGGGACCGGGCAGCCCAGGCAACAAGCCGGAAAACCCTCAACATCTCAGCACCAAGCCGGGCAGCATAAGATGTTCTCGAATCGTTCTTCCTTGGCGTTGTTTAGCGTACTTTCAACGCTACGCCCTCAAATTGAGATGAAAGCCTCCTTTCAACAGCGGATAGACTGCCGATTACCGGCCACCTACACCACCAGCAGGGACACGACCTATGACAGATACTGATACCAATCAGTACGGCCATCGCCATCGGCCTAGCTGACCGAGGGTGTAGCTCGGCTGCAACGCTCACAAGCACCTCATTTCGACTCGGAAGCATATAGGACAGGATTTTGTCAGTCGGCTACTCGTGCTTTGCATGCAAGCCGTGCTACCAGCCACGCATGATTCATGTCCGCTTCGCCCCCTCGCCAACCGGGTACCTGCATGCCGGCAACGCCCGGCTTGCTGTGCTAAATTTCCTTTCTGCTCGCGCCCACGGCGGAAAGCTTCTCCTCCGGATCGACGACACTGACTCCGAACGGTCGCGTCCGGAATATGAGGCTGCCATCGAGCAAGATCTCCATTGGCTCGGCATAGACTGGGATCAGAAGATCAAGCAATCCAGCCGCATGAACCGTTACGCCGAGGCGGCCGAAACGTTAAAGTCTTCTGGCCGACTTTACCCCTGTTTTGAAACGGAAGAAGAGCTGGCCGCTAAGCGGGCACTGCGTGCAAAGCGCAAACTGCCTCCAATATATGACCGTGCAATGCTTTCCCTGACGCGCGAACAACGCGAAGCAGCCGAAGCTGGAGGCAAAAGACCCTATTGGCGTTTCAAGCTGTCAGACGGTGCCGTCACATGGCAAGACCTTGTGCTTGGCCCCCGTGAGGTTCGGTTGAATACATTGTCAGACCCTGTCCTAATCCGTGCTGATGGCACGCCGCTCTACACGTTCACGTCGGTTGTGGACGACCTTGATCTTGGTATTAACCAGATCATCCGCGGCGAGGATCACGTTACCAATACTGCCGTCCAGATTGACCTCCGGCACGCGCTTGCGCCGCATGCTCCACAACCTGCCTTCGCCCATTTGCCGTTAGTTTTGGACGCGAAAGGCGAAAAGCTTTCAAAGCGCACGGGTGGCGTCTCGCTTCGGGCACTTCGACGCGACGGCATCGAAGCTGGCGCCATTGCGGCGTATCTTGCGCGTGTAGGTTCCCGGAGAGATCTTGAACCGCTCATGCTTGCGGAACTTGCGGTCAGTTTCGATCTGGCAGAATTTTCCCGCGGGGCGCCGCGTTTCGACCCTAGGCAATTGCTCGCCCTTAATCGCAAATTCGTTCATGGGCTTCGTTTCGATGATGTCACGGATCGGCTGCCTCCTGGAGCCACTGAGGCGTTTTGGAACGCCGTGCGGGGCAACCTTGACCTGTTGTCCGAAGCTCGGCATTGGTGGGAGGTCGTTCAGGGTAACACTGAAATACCTGACCTTACCGAGTCCCGTGACGTTCTTCAGGTAGCCTTGGAATTACTACCTCCCGAGCCATGGAATGAAACGACCTGGAAATCCTGGACAAACGCCGTTGCGGAACGCACCGGTGTCCACGGTAGAAATTTGTACCAGCCGCTCCGCCTGGCCCTGACCGGCGATACTCACGGTCCGGAACTTGCGCTGCTGCTCCCACTCATCGGCGCTTCCCGCGTAACAAGCCGCCTGAGCATGGCGTCTAGATAGAATATCTCTTATATTCAGTATATCGCTATTTAAATTTAAAGTTGAATCAAAGCGTATGTTAAGGCTCCCATCGTGTCTCCATCAAAACGTCGCGCTATCCATCGGCAGTCGCGCGCCCTCCGTTTGAGATCATTGACAAAAACTCACGCCGCGTAGACGGGTCGTGACGAAATGCGCCCAACATCCGACTAGTCACCATCGAAACCCCGGTCTTGTGGACGCCGCGCGTTGACATGCACTCATGGTTCGCTTCTATGACAACCGCAACTCCACGTGGTTGCAACACCTCATTAATCGTGTTGGCAATCTGTGCCGTTAGTTTCTCCTGCAGCTGCAATCGTCTCGCATAAGAGTCGACAATGCGTGCCAGCTTACTGATGCCCACGACGCGTCGGTCCGGCAAATACGCGACGTGTGCCACTCCGATTATCGGAACCATATGATGCTCACAAT
>JAJZCS010000055.1 GCA_021829055.1 Pseudomonadota bacterium | reverse complement strand
TAACGGTGGTGATCGCAAGTCCGGCCGGATTGAGGCGGAAGCGGAGTTCATTCTTCGCCAGGTCGAGGAGCGCCGCGATATCACGCTGGCTGAACTGCAAGAAAAACTCGCGGCGCACGGAACCCGGATCGCATCTCGGTCCTTCCGAGGCGACAAAAGGTGGTTTGTGCCAGATCTCCCCGGTTCGGCTTACGCAGCCTTTTGGGCTGTTGGGTAATCTGTGTAACCCTCCGCATCACCATGATAGAAGGTGCTCGGCCTTGGCTGGTTGAGGGGCAGGTCTTGCGCAAAACGCACGACCAGATCGGGGTTGGCAATGTAGAGTTTGCCGAACGCCACCGCGTCCGCCTGATCCGCCGCAATAACGGCTTCCGCGCTCTTGCGGTCAAAGCCTTCGTTGACGATATACACGCCCCCGAACGCTGCCTTGAGGTGCGGGCCGATCCAGTCATCCGCCTGTCGTTCGCGCGCAGCAATGAAAGCAATCTTGCGCACGCCTAGTTCGCGGGCCACATAGGTAAATGTGCCAAGACGGTCGGAATCACCCATCGAGTGGGCGTCGCCACGCGGCGCCAAATGCATACCCACGCGTTCGGCACCCCAGACGGAGATGGCCGCGTCGGTTGCTTCCAGCAGGAGCCGAGCGCGGTTTTCAATTGGTCCGCCATAGCCATCGGTCCGTCTGTTCGTGGAGTCCTGCAGGAACTGATCAAGCAGATACCCATTGGCGCCGTGCAACTCGACGCCGTCGAACCCGGCACGCTCCGCGTTTTCCGCCGCGATCCGATATGCGGTTATGATTTCGGCGATTTCCTCAACTACTAATGCGCGCGGGGTGACATAGGGCCGTTCTGGCCGCAGCAGGCTGACATGACCCTCGGCCGCAATTGCACTCGGCGCGACAGGACGCTCGCCATTAAGAAAGACAGGATCAGAAATTCGGCCAACGTGCCATAGCTGTGCCAAGATTAACCCGCCTTCGCGATGCACGGCATTGGTGACAAGACGCCAGCCAGAGACCTGCTCGTCCGACCATAAACCTGGAGTGGCCGCGTAGCCGACACCCATCGGTGTGACGGATGTCGCTTCTGATAAAATCATCCCCGCGGACGCGCGCTGCGCATAATATTCGGCCATCAATGCGTTTGGAATTCGAGAATTGCCGGCGCGTGCTCGCGTCAGTGGTGCCATGACTACCCGGTTGCGCAGGAAAAATGCGCCCATGCGCAGAGGTTCAAACAGTTTCGACATCATTATTCCTTTCAGTGTCGTCCATACGGGCCGGCCTGGCGGTGAGCTCGGCGGTAATTCGGGTAAGAAATACCCGAATCGCCTGCTCATTGCGCTGGTAGAACACGTTGGTACCGATCTTGCGGGCGCGGAGTAGGCCGGCGGCCTGCAAGGCAGCGAGGTGCGCCGACGCGCTAGATTGGGCTAAGGGACAGCCTTGCTCGATCAGTCCCGCGCAGACACCGAGCGAGAGCGGATGCTCTTGCTCGGAGAAATGCAATTCCGGGTCCTTCAACTTTGTCAGAATGGCACGCCGTAATGGATGGGCGAGCGCTTTCAATACCTCATTACAGTCGAACACTTCTTCGTCACACGAGCCATCTATCGCCATCAAGCTATAAATAGTTCGGATTTTCCCGAAATAAAGCCCGATCAGACCGGCTCAGGTGAATTCGCTGACTTACCCGATCACGGACGCTCATTCATCGGCGTATAATCACGTCGCGGTGCGCCGGTATAGAGTTGCCGCGGGCGCCCGATGCGCTGTTGCGGGTCCTCAATCATTTCCATCCACTGGGTGATCCAGCCGGTGGTGCGGGCCAAGGCGAAAAGAGGCGTGAACATCGTTGTCGGGAAACCCATCGCCTTGAGAATGATGCCAGAATAGAAATCTACGTTCGGATAGAGCTTGCGCGATACGAAATAATCATCTTCCAAGGCGATCCTTTCAAGTTCCATCGCCAGATCGAGAAGTGGTTCGTGCTTGATGCCAAGTTCCCCTAGCACTTCATAACAGGTCCGTTGCAGGATTTTGGCGCGCGGGTCGTAGTTTTTGTAGACACGATGACCGAAACCCATGAGCTTCGTGTGGCTGTTCTTGTCTTTCACTTCTTCAATAAAGGGCTTGATATTTTTTTTATCGCCAATCTCGGCAAGCATCCTCAGCACTGCCTCATTGGCCCCACCATGAGCCGGGCCCCACAACGCGGCAATCCCCGCGGCAATACAGGCATACGGATTCGCGCCAGTCGAACCAGCGAGCCGAACCGTTGACGTAGAGGCATTTTGCTCGTGGTCTGCATGAAGGATCAGGATCCTATCCATAGCGCGTTCCAGCGTCGAATTTTTTTTGTATTGCTCTGTCGGGACGGCCTTGAACATGTACAGGAAATTTTCTGCATAAGACAGGTCATTCCGTGGGTACATGAACGGCTGACCCACCGAGTATTTGTAGGCCCAAGCCGTGATGGTCGGAATTTTTGCAATCAGGCGATAGGCACTGACTTCGCGTTCGTGCGCGTCGCTGATGTTTACGCTCTCCGGGTAGAATGCTGACATCGCACCAACCACGCCGCACAAGGCCGCCATCGGATGGGCATCACGTCGGAACCCTTCCCAAAATCGCCTGAACTGTTCATGGAGCATTGTATGCCGGGTGATGTGAGCCGTGAACGTTTCAAACTGTGTTTCGTTCGGCAACTCGCCGTTTAGCAGCAAATACGCGACTTCCAGAAAGGTTGACTTTTCGGCAAGCTGCTCGATCGGGTGTCCGCGATACAAAAGCACGCCTGCATCGCCATCTATGTAGGTGATTTTGCTTTCGCAGGACGCAGTTTCGCCGTAGCCGGGATCGAAGGTAAAAATACCTGTTTCATTATGAAGGTTCCGAATATCGGCAACCTGCGGTCCAAGTGTCCCCTCCAATAGGGGCAGGCTAACCGAACGATTTGTATTCGAAACGGAAATTGTTATGTGATTTGCGTGGATGGGCTTATCCATGGCTTGATTCCCTCATTCGATCCGTACGCCAATCTGGCCATTGTGGAAATTAATTGTTCAGCACACACGATAGGCTTGTATCAACCTGTGGCGCAACCTTCGCACCTGCAACATAAAACGGAATCCCCTGCTCGATCAGTCGTTCGGATCAATCAGTCGTTGCAGTCGAACCCCATTGGGGTGGAGCTGCCGCCATGGAGTCAGCACGAGGAAATCCGCCACTCGCGCGGTTGGGAAGCCTTCGGTCAGCTGATGCGCCGCATGCGATTCGGAGTCTGCCGTAGCCAACTGCGCTGCCAATTCTCCGATTCCCGGGTTATGCCCGACGACTAGGACGCTGTTCGCCGTTTCACGAAGCTCATGCAGCAGCTTGATGATACGCGATGCGGGAGCCATGTACAGGGACTCAAGAACGTCGACACGTGGGGCCATGTGCGCGCTCAGTATACAAGCTAAGGTTTCACGTGTGCGCCTTGCCGATGACACCAGAACCACATCGGGCTCGATGCTGAGCATCTTTAGTTTGTGTCGGAGGCGCTTAGCGGCGGCCACGCCAGATTGGGCCAACCCGCGACCATGATCGGACTGGTCATCCTTCGCGCGTTCTGCCTTGGCATGGCGCATCAGCAGCAAGTGATGCATCGCTATCGGGCGTCCTTGTTCGTTTCCGCGTTGCTTATGCCCGTTTGCGTGCCGGCGATCCAGAACCTTGCCGCCATTTAACGACAAGCGGTGCGAATGAGCGATGGGCCACGATCAGAACATGCCTTATTGATCCATAAAGTTGTACTTTGGCGAACCTGTTCGGTCGTACCGGGTGGGTGTTGCCTCTGATTTACGTCGTGGCATCCTCGGCGTGTCGGCGATTCGGCATTTGTTTCCACGCCATTGGCGACGAGCGCGCAGGTTAGTATGGCCCGATTAGGTGGCAATGCAACCGGACTTCCCACTCCAGGGTCGGGCTGCGTAGCGCGGGAGATGGGCCGTATCAATATGTGCGGCGCGTAGCAGACCCTGGTCTCTCCGCGCTTGGATTTATGGGCCTATGCGCCCGCTTTGCGACGGTGCAATCGCAACAGGTAAGGTCCGAATTACTGACCTTCATATGCAGCCATGATTGTCAACATTCGCGTTTCACCGACCGGCACCTTGCCCGCCGCTCCTCGGCCCCGCTTGCCTTTGCGGACGCCACCGAAACAGCTCTCATCGACCGCGGCTTCACCGGCAGGAAACGGCGTGTCCTCGACCAATTTGGCGGCGATGACCTCGCGCAGCTTGTGAAAACAGATGATCGCGGTGTTGCGGTTGACCCCCACCAGTTCGGCCGCCGTGCGCGCCGGAACGCCGGCCACAAACTGGACAATCAAAGCTCGCTGAATACCCACCGAAAGCTTGCCGCGTCGACGCACCATAACCATCTGACACCAATAGCCTTTCTCAGCTACCTATGTCCGCCCCTAATTACAAGCCGCTTCACGAATCCTTTCCGGTCGCGCGCGCTACCATCGTGTGCATGCCTGCACGGCATCGCAGACAATCACAATAAAAAAGAAGGCCGCTTTCTTGGTCCGCCTGTTGTGCCTCCCTGTTCGCGCCAATAAATGAAACGATTAGCTTTCCACCGAAGAGTCCGGCGATCTTTCGTTGAGGCCCGTGCTGCCGAATCCGCCGGAACCTCGGCAGGTGAAGTCCAGATCTTCAGTTTCATGCCAGGCGATGCGTAAGACGGGCGCTAGGACCGCTTGGGCAACGCGCATACCGCGGGTGATGACGAAGCCTTCAGTGCTTGCGTTGAGCACAATGATCTTAATCTCGCCGCGATAATCAGCGTCGATTGTGCCGGGGCTATTGGCAATTATGAGTCCGTACTTCAGGGCAAGACCAGACCGCGGCCGAATTTGTAATTCGAAATTTGTTGGCAAGGCTATTGCGATGCCCGTTGGGATTAGTGCCCTTGCTCCAGGCGCGACTTCGGTGTCGGTACTGACGGCCGCCAGAAGGTCGATACCGGCAGCGCCAATCGTTGCATAGTCTGGCAGTGGTAAGTCGGCTCCGTGCGGCAACCGCTTGACGGCAACGGCGATCGTCATGAGCAAGCCCTCCGGATAAAAAACCGGACGATACGCTCGACGAGGCGTTCCGCAATCGCTTCTTTGGTGGTTCGGGGCCACATTTCCGAACCTTCCTCGGTAAGAAGTAAGATCTCGTTTTCCGAGCCCCCCATTGTGTCGGAGCCGGGGGCCACGTCATTGGCCAGCAACCAGTCGCAGCCTTTGCGGACACGTTTGGCGGCTGCGTGCTCCGCAAGCAATTCTGTTTCAGCAGCAAATCCGATTACTAGATTTGGCCGATTTTTCTCCGCATGAGCAACTTCCAATAAGATATCCGGATTCTCGATAAAAGTAAGGGTTGGCGACACGGCGGATTTTTTAATTTTCGTCTTGGACGGTTTAACCCGCCAGTCAGCGACCGCGGCGCAGAAGACGGCTACATCTGCCGGTAAGGCGGCTTGAACAGCGTCGCGCATTTCCTCCGCAGATTCAACATGAGTGGTGGTGACGCCTTGAGGGTCTGCGAGGCTGACGGGGCCGGAAATCAGCGTTACCTTGGCTCCGTGCGCGGCCAGTGCTGCGGCGATCGCATGACCCTGTCGTCCGGAACTACGGTTCGCGAGATAGCGCACGGGATCGATCGTTTCATGGGTTGGTCCGCTGGTGACAATCGCACGACGTCCCACTAAATCCTGACCCGCCTTTAGTATTCGGTCAATTGCGCCGAGGATACGCTCCGGCGCTGCTAAACGGCCGGGACCGAATTCCCCACATGCCATTGGACCTTCGTCGGGAGGGACACCTATAATGCCGCGCCGAATGATCGTGTCCATGTTGGAAACGGTGGAGGGATGCTGCCACATTCGTACGTTCATAGCGGGAGCCACCAACACAGGCTTGTCAGTGGCAAGTAGCAGCGTTGTTGCGAGGTCATCGGCAATCCCCGCTGCCATTTTGGCAACAATATCTGCCGAAGCGGGAACCACAACGATTAGATCAGCGCTCCGAGAGAGTTGGATGTGTCCCATCTCACTTTCATCAGTTAGCGAGAACATATCCGTGTATACTCGATCCTCGCAAAGCGCTTGGACAGATAACGGGGTAACGAATTTCATCCCGGCGGCCGTAATTACGGCACGGACTGCACAGTCAGATTGGCGAAGCAGTCGAATCAACTCAAGGGCCTTGTAAGCCGCGATTCCCCCCGTGATTATCAACAGAACGCGTTTACCAGCAAGAGAGGTCACAGGCGCCATCCAGAATGAATTGCCACTATTCCACCCGAAAGGTTACGCCACACGACACGTTCAAAGCCTGCGTAACGCATCATACTTGTTAGTTTTTTCTGATCCGGAAACATACGTATGCTTTCCGCCAGATAACGATAGCTATCACGATCACCAGCAATGGCTGCACCAAGCTGCGGCAGAACTCCAAAAGACCATGCATCATAGAGGGGAGCAAGCACGGCTATCTGCAGCTTCGAGAACTCGAGGCAGAAGAAGCGCCCGCCAGGCTTCAGAACTCGGTACGCTTCTGTCAGAACGAGATCCTTGTTTGTACAATTTCGCAAACCAAACGCCATCGAGATCATATCTACCGTACGGTCCGGCAGTGGTAGTGCTTCGGCGTCTGCAACGATCCAATCGATTCCACTGAAAAAACCGCGTTTTTCGGCGCGCTTCCGGCCGACGCGCAGCATCTCCTCATTAACATCTGCCAGAATCGCTGGCCCGCCACCTTGTCGGCGCCAAAGAATGCTAATATCGCCGGTGCCACCCGCAAGGTCGAGTAAGGTGCGGTTAGGGGCGGGATTTAATCCTGAAACGAAATCGCGCTTCCACAGGCGGTGGATACCCAGTGACATGGCGTCGTTCATTAGGTCATAACTTCGCGCCACGCTGTCAAAAACGTCGCGTACGCGTTGACGCTTTAGTTCCGGCTGGACGCGTGTAAAGCCAAAATCGACGGTTTTGGTCGTGGAGGCGGGGTTGTCGCTCATGGAGGAACGCTATAGCCTCTTTCGCCTGATGCCGGAACTCCCTGAAGTCGAGACTGTGATGCGTGGGCTGGCTGCCAGGCTCACCGGTCTGCGGATCACGGACGTGAGTCTTACCCGACGCGATTTGCGCTGGCGGGTTCCGGAGCATTTTGCGTCGGTACTCAGCGGTGCGCGAGTAGTCGGGTTCCGCCGACGCGGCAAATATATCTTCATCAGACTGGATGTCGGCGTATCAGTGCTCGTTCACCTCGGCATGTCTGGCCGTGTTACGATAGATCAGGATGCTGTTTGTCATCAGCATCTCACGGTCACAATGGATGACGGTTGTTGTGTTGGCTTTATTGACCCGCGTCGATTCGGGACCCTTGATCTAGTTGAGAGCCGGCATGAAGACAGCCATCGGCTGATCGCGGGTTTAGGACCGGAGCCGCTGGAGTCGGGATTTGATCAAGTCTGCCTTGCACGGGGGCTGGCCGGGAAGGTCAGACCCATCAAACTGGCCCTCCTTGATCAGGCGGTTGTGGCCGGGATCGGCAATATCTACGCGAGTGAAGCCCTGTTTCGTGCTCGGATCAGCCCGCGCCGACGGGCCGGCGCCTTGGGCGCGTCTCGCATCGCGCGGCTTGTTTTTGCGATAAAAGAGGTCCTCATGGACGCAATTGCGGCTGGTGGGTCGAGTTTGCGCGATTACGTCCAGCCGTCCGGTGAACTCGGCTATTTTCAACGTGTGTGGAGCGTCTACGATCGTGCAGGGCAACCTTGTGATCGTTGCCCAGGGCTACAGTTTTGCCCGGGGATTATGCGCATCGTGCAGTCGGGTCGCGCGAGTTATTTCTGTCCGAGAACCCAGAATTAGGGTTGACGGAAAGGGCCGACCCTTGGGAGAGATCGGCTCTCTCCACATGCTGGCTTAGTGCTGTAGAATGCGGTATGATATTAAAGTGAATTGGATGTTTCTTGTTCTCGCGCTGTGGGTTGGTCTGGTGGAACTGCACACAGGCACGTTTTACCTTGCGGCAGTTGCCGCTGTTGCCCTCCTTACGTTTGTTCTCGGCTTTTTTGTTCCGGACGAAGCGTTGTTGCTAATATTTTTGGCGTTGTGCTTCGCTAGTCTGGTTCTAGTCTGGGTGCTGCGCCGCCGGTTGTTTCAAAAAAAAGGACTGTCGGATCTTGATGCTGGCAGGGAAGTGACCATCACGGCGATTGCGCCAGGCCACAATCGTGTTATCGTTGCGTATCGCGGCGCGCGATGGGACGCGGTCATAGACGACGACAGTCGTCCCGAAATCGGGGGTATCGCACAAATCGTTCGAAAAAATGGTAATGTTCTGCATCTGTCTTCGCAAACATCGCGCAATCTATAGATCGACCCAGGAAGTCCCATGATGTCGTACATTGCATCGCTAGTCGTTTTTTTTCTCCTTTTGTTTTTCGCACTTTCCGTCATGCGGGCCGGGTTGCGGATTGTTCCGCAGCAACAGGCTTGGGTGGTGGAACGGCTCGGAAAGTATAGTCGGACTCTTAGTCCAGGCCTCAACATCATTGTCCCATTCATCGATCGAGTTGCTTTTCGCTTCGACACTCGCGAGGTTCCAACGGAGGTTCCCCCGCAGGTATGTATTTCACTCGACAACACGACATTGACGGTCGATGGTTTTTTATATTTGCAGATAACCGATCCGGTTAAGGCTGCGTACGGTTCGAATAACCCGATGAATGCGGCGATGCAGCTTGCACAGACGACGATGCGCTCGGAAATCGGCAAGCTTCATCTCGATCAGGCACTGTCGTCGCGCCAGGTACTCAATACCGCCGTCGCTGCTTCGGTCGATGAAGCCGCGACAAATTGGGGTATCAAGGTTCTTCGTTACGAGATCAAGGACGTTACACCGCCAGCCGAGATCTTGCGTGCCATGGAACTGCAAATCACGGCCGAGCGGGAAAAGAGGGCCATGATAGCGCGCTCTGAAGGGCAACGTCAGCAACAGATCAATACGTCCGAAGGACAAAGGCAACAGGAAATCAATATTGCTGACGGTCGCCGACAAGCGGAAGTGTTGCGAGCCGAAGGCGAGGCCAAGGCAATCGAACTGGTCGCTGCCGCAACCTCAACGGCAATCCGGAGGATTGGAGAATCCGCCGTGACCGATGGTGGGATGGCGGCGCTGCAGATGCAGTTGGCCAAAGACTTTATCGGCCAATGGGGTAATTTAGCCAAGCAAGGAACGTCGTTGATTGTTCCCGCCAATCTAGGCGACGTGGGCTCTATCGTCGGCACGGCGTTGCGCATGGTCCGCGCTGAGCCGTCGACCCGGGCAATTATCCCCTCGGATACCACGGCATCTCCGCCGAGCGCTTCGGGGTCTCGACCGATTCCACCTGCGCCGACCGTGCCGACCGCAGGGTAACAGTCTATCACGAAGACGTTATGGTCGCCTACTCCGTGGCGAGAGTGGAACTCGTCAGCCTCAAGAATTTTGCCTGGGCATTGCCACGTACACTACATCGGCGCGCGTGATACGGTGCCATCGTAGGCGGCTGTTCGCCTCCCA
>JAJZCS010000054.1 GCA_021829055.1 Pseudomonadota bacterium | reverse complement strand
CATACAGCCACAACAAGCCTCACAGCCCACCATAACCATATGCCAGAAAATACCCGCCAACAGACAAACGCCGCCAACGTATCCCTTCCTAGCCTATTCACATACCCTCAAAGAACAAAACGACGGGACCGTTGATCCCGTCGAAATTTAGCATCGCGGGCGACATCAGCAGACGCCGCCGATTTGTCTCTTTTATGCCGGACGCCCTGTCTCGTCAACCCCTCTCTACACGCCAAGAACGATACCACGCTGCGAATCGTGGTATTCCCTCGCATAGTTTGGTCTTGGGCGAAAAGCCCGTCACTGCCGCGAGCGCGCTGATGTCCGCGCAAGTCTCGGGAGGATCAGAAGCGGGCCGAGGCGCCTCAACAATGATCGCCTTTCGCCCAAGTTCGGCTTCTAGGAGCTTAACCAGATTGATCACCGGCTCCGCCCTGCGATTGCCCACGTTGAATACCCGGTGTTCGCCTACATTGGCCGGCGGATGGTCGATGACGCCTATCACCCCACTCACAATGTCATCGATGTAGGTGAAATCCCGTTTAAGACATCCGCCCTCGTACAATGATATTGGGCGCCCCGCCATTATAGCTTCAGCAAACCCAAAATACGCCATATCTGGACGCCCCCAAGGGCCATAGACGGTAAAAAACCGCAATCCCGTTTGACGCAGACCATAGAGGTGAGAGTATGCTAAGCTCATCATCTCATCAGCCCGTTTCGTCGCTGCGTACAGCGACTGCGGGCGGTCCGCGCGCGCGTCCTCCCTGTAAGGAAGGGTCGATCCTCCACCGTACACAGAGGAAGAACTGGCGTAGACAAGATGCCGCGTCCCCGGGAGATGCCGCGCAAGCTCGAGAACAGACAGGTGTCCGGTCAAATTTGAGGTCGCATAGGCGAATGGATGCTCAACTGAGTGACGCACCCCGGCCTGTGCCGCCAAATGCACGATTACTTGGACGTCACTCCCAATTCCGCGCAACGTTGCGTGGTCCGAAATATCGAGCTTCAAAAACTCGAACCTTTCGTACCTCTTTAGGCGATCAAGGCGAGCACTCTTAAGCCGCGCATCATAATATGAATTAAGGTCGTCAACGCCGATTACCTCGGCACCCGTCATGAGCAACGTGTCCGCCACATGATAGCCAATGAACCCAGCGACACCGGTAACCAAAAATTTCATCGGCGTCCCGTAAGGCGGTCCTCAAGCAGCTCCAACACAATGTGCCCTAGTGCGATATGGCATTCTTGAATTCGGGCTGTCTCGGAGTCAGGAACAACCAGCGCGTGGTCGCACAGCGCTCGTGCGGATCCACCATCCGCCCCAAGCAGTCCGACGGTAGTGATGGACATGGTCCGGGCAAGCTCCAACGCGCGCATTACGGATGGAGAACGGCCTGATGTCGTAATGC
Source organism: Pseudomonadota bacterium (assembly GCA_021829055.1). Taxonomy (GTDB): domain Bacteria; phylum Pseudomonadota; class Alphaproteobacteria; order Acetobacterales; family Acetobacteraceae; genus Acidiphilium. Next base: position 8,257 of record JAJZCS010000054.1, on the reverse strand, counting down.
CGAACAATACGTCCCCAGGCTTTCCGAGACCGGCCAGTGGTCGCGCAAAAACTTCAGCATACCCAAAATCGTTACCCGCTGCCGTCAAAGCGGCCGGATCAAGGGTAAGCGCAATGGCAGGCCAACTTTCCCGAACAACATCCCCGCGCAGGCGGATTAGAAGTTCAGTCGCCAAGTGCTGCGCATCGGCAGCAGAACCCCCGTTGCCGCAGAAAAACAGCTTGTTTCCAGCTTTGATCGCCGCCTCGCAGGCATCAACGACCGCGATGATCGGCGCGGGATCATCAGCCAAGATGCGCTTCAACGCAGCCCCACGCCTCAGCGACTCCCTAATATGCTCGACCTCGTTTCTGTTTAGCGAATCCATTATCCACTCCAAAGCCCAAACGCCCAGATTTTGCGTCAAGTGCCATCAGGGTTCAAGGCGATCGTCCGCAATGAAGCCGAAGCCCACACGCCATAAACCACGTGGCGCGATGCACCCACAGGGTGACCATAGTCAGTAACCCCCTATGGTGAGTTGCGTCGGCTCAAGGTCTCATCGTGCCCAGCCACCAGCATCAAATTTACCATGCCGAACGCATATGGCGTTGCGTCTCCCGTAATGACGTTTTCGGCATGGCCGCAACGATGCGGTAGGTCAGCTACGATAGCTGCCGTTGATGTCGATATAGCCATGCGTTAGATCGCAGCCCCAGACGGTAGCCCGTCCCGAACCAAGTCCAAGATTAATGGAAATCTCAATTTCTTGCCCCCGCATATGAGCGATTACCGGTCGCTCATCATATCCGGGCACCACCTGGCCATTGCGTGCCATCTGGATGCCACCTACCGAGATCGAGACACGGTCTCGCTCTGCCGGCTCTCCAGCCTTGCCGATAGCCATCACGATTCGCCCCCAATTGGCATCTTCACCTGCAATTGCCGTTTTCACTAAAGGCGAATTCGCTATCGCCAGACCCACCCGACGGGCGGAGGGCGATGACACCGCTCCAGCAACGTCAACACGAATCAACTTCGTCGCACCTTCCCCGTCACGGACAACCATCAGCGCGAGATCATGCATCACATCGAACAATGCGCGACGGAAATCCGCGAGGCCGCGCGCATCACGCACCGGCGGATTTCCGGCTTTGCCAGTCGCAAAGAGCAATACCGTATCAGAAGTTGAAGTGTCGGAATCGACAGTGATGCTATTAAAGCTGCTCTGAGCGCCGCGACGCAACAAGGACTGCAGAACTGCCGGGGAAACGGCGGCATCAGTAACAATGAAGGCAAGCATCGTTGCCATATCCGGCGCAATCATTCCGCTTCCCTTGGCGATGCCTGAAATCTGGACGTTTGTCCCGCCGATTTGCGCTCGCCCCGTCGACGCCTTTGGAAAGGTATCAGTGGTCATGATCGCCCGCGCGGCTGCCTCCCACCCGGTTCGCGTCAAACGATGAGACAAACCGTCCATGACAGTGGTAATCTTGTGCTCCGGAAAAGGTTCACCAATCACACCTGTTGATGCGACGTAAACCTCCTCGGGCACGCACCCGAGCACCTGCGCCGCCGCCTCCGCACTGCGACGAACCGCCTCCTCACCAGCAGTTCCGTTGAAAACATTGGCGTTGCCGGCATTCACAAGAAGACCGCGCGCCCCGCCCCGCCGCAAGATTTTCCTGCACCAGGAAACTGGCGCACCTGGGCATTTATTGCGGGTAAAAACACCAGCGACCACTGTTCCGGGGACAAAAGACGCAAGCATCACGTCGGCACGACCGTGATAACGGATGCCTGCCTCAGCCGTAGCAAACGTTACTCCTTCAATCGGCAAAAGCTCCGGCAGCGGAAGCCAAAGGGGAGAAATCGGCAACGGCATCGCCATTTTTGTACTGACAGGTTCTTTTACTGCGCCGGCTTGCTGCCGACACCCGAAGACGGAGTGGCATCGCCTTCCCCGGTTTTCATGGGCGTCCCATCAGGGTTGAAAGTAACCACAGTTACGGATTTTCGCGCTTTCTCAAGGGTTTGAGTGACCAGCTTTTCCGCGAGTTTTTGTTTGACATCCGCCTTGACGTCCGCCAGCGCCGGTACCGGTTTAGTTCGCTTTCCCTCGGACAGAATGATATGCCAACCAAATTGCGACTTGACCGGCTTTTGGGTGTAGGTGCCTGGTGTCAACGCAAATGCGGCGTCAGCGAATGGCTTCACCATCTCGTCCTTGGTAAACCACCCAAGTTCCCCCCCCTGCTTACCGCCGGGGTCAATGCTGTACTTTTTGGCAAGACTGGCAAACTTAGCCCCCTTGTTCAGCTGATCGATGATGGACTCTGCCTCGGCCTTTGTCTTAACCAGTATCTGGCTAGCTTTGACCTGCTGTGGTTGCTTGGCCTTAACGTAATGGGTCTTGTAATATTCTTCGATTGCCGCATCCGTCAGCTGAGGCTCAACCTGAGAACGAAGGTACGCCGCTTCAAGTGCTTCGTCGGCCGCCTCTCGCATTGCTTCGGCAACCTTCTTCTGATTGGCGAGATGCGTTTTACGCGCCTGAATCAGCAAAGCCTTCTCGTCGACCAAGCGGTTCACTAGAAGAGGATATAACTCCTGTGGAGGCGCACTCTGGAGCTCCGGCGGCAAAGACTGGGCAGCCTTGGCAACATCCGACAGGTAGATCTTCTCACCATTGACCGTCGCCACGACCGGATTACTCTTGGCAGATTGCGCGGCCGGCGATGATTCCGGAACCGCCGCGGGAGCAGTGGTGTTTTTCCCGCCGGCATCAGCGAGGGCCATTCCTGCGGCAGCCACGCAAAGGAGCGCCATAAGCGTTGTCACGGCGACGGGTTTGAAGAAACGCGTCATGGGAACCTCTTTTTTTTCCAAAGCAACTGCATCCATGGCCTAAGCCTTGTCCGTGCGCAAGACCGTGTGTGGCAGGCATAAAATCCCCTCTTCATTGACCCGTAGCCGCTTGGCTTCTATTTCATCGGAAACCAGATCAAGGTGACTGGCTGGCCCACCGCGCTTCGCTGGGGCACCTAATTTATTGGAATCCGCCTGAAATGATTGCTCGCCTTGCCCGCCTAATAATAGGTACCAGCAACGACCGTGTCCTGAAGACGTATCAGCGCCGCGTGGCGGCCATCAATGCATTCGAGCCTTTTACAAAAGCCCTTACGGACGCCGAACTTGCAGGCAAGACAGCGTTGTTCCGCGCACAGCTAACCGGCGGCACCAAAATTGACGCCCTTCTTCCCGAAGCTTTCGCCGTTTGCCGCGAGGCCGCGCGGCGGGTGCTTGGACTGCGCCATTTCGATGTCCAGCTGATCGGCGGCATGGTCCTGCATGATGGAAAAATCGCTGAAATGAAAACCGGCGAAGGTAAAACGCTGGTCGCGACATTGCCGGTCTATCTGAACGCCCTCACGGGCAAGGGCGTCCACGTCGTGACTGTCAACGACTATTTGGCAAGACGTGATGCCGAATGGATGGGCCAAGTTTATCGTTTTCTCGGCCTGTCGGTGGGAGTCATTGTCCCTGGGGTCGAGGATGAGGAGCGCCGCGCCGCATATGCAGCCGATATAACCTACGGCACAAACAACGAATTCGGTTTCGACTATCTGCGTGATAACATGAAGTACGCCTTGGCCGATATGGTCCAGCGGGATTTCAACTACGCGATCGTTGATGAAGTCGATTCCATCCTGATCGACGAGGCGCGAACGCCACTGATCATCTCGGGGCCTTCGGATGAACCAACTGAACTCTACAGCAGCGTCGATACAATCATCAAACAGCTGGCGACTGACCCTTCGACCTATGACAAGGACGAGAAGATGAAGACCGTCAACCTGACCGAGGAAGGCTCGGAAATGGTTGAAAATATGCTCGCCGATGCAGGATTGCTGACCGAAGGCAATCTTTATGACGTGTTCAATGTCTCTCTTGTGCATCACGTCAATCAATCACTCCGGGCGCACACCCTGTTCAACCGAGATGTTGATTATATCGTCAAGAATGGGCAGGTTATCATTATCGACGAGTTCACCGGCCGGATGATGGAAGGTCGCCGTTACTCCGATGGTCTGCATCAAGCTCTTGAGGCGAAGGAGCACGTAACTGTCGAGCGGGAAAATCAAACCCTAGCGACGATTACGTTCCAAAACTATTTCCGTCTTTACCCGAAGCTTGCGGGCATGACCGGCACAGCAATGACAGAAGCTGACGAGTTTGACGAGATCTACAAGCTGGGTGTCGTCGAGATTCCGACCAATGTGTCCGTGCTGCGTGATGATCAGGACGACGAAGTGTATCGCACCGCGGAGGAAAAATATCAGGCGGTTGCAAAGCTGATTGATGAATGCCGCACACGCAAACAGCCAGTTCTCGTCGGCACCACGTCGATCGAGAAATCGGAGATCCTGTCAAATCTACTTAACCAGCTCGGTGTACCGCACAATGTGCTGAATGCGCGGTTTCACGAGCAGGAAGCGAGTATCGTGGCAGAAGCCGGCGCACCAGGAGCTGTCACAATCGCCACCAATATGGCCGGCCGAGGAACCGATATCAAACTCGGCGGCAATCTGGAACTCCGCCTCAAGGCTGCCCTGGAAGGATCAGCGGAGGAAGCAAAGGAAGCGCGCGCAGCGGAGGTCCGCGCCCTATTCGAAGCGTCCGAAAAAGAGGTCAAAGAGGCCGGCGGATTATTCGTGATTGGCACCGAGCGGCATGAAAGCCGGCGGATCGACAATCAGTTGCGTGGCCGCTCGGGCCGCCAGGGCGATCCGGGCGCCTCGCGATTCTTTTTGTCTCTGGAAGACGATCTAATGCGGATATTTGGTTCGGATCGCATGGGGCCGATGCTGGAGCGGCTTGGCTTGCGTGAAGGCGAAGCAATCGTCCACCCATGGATCAACAAAGCTTTGGAAAAGGCACAAAAAAAAGTCGAGGCGCGGAACTTCGATACTCGTAAAAACCTGCTCAAGTATGACAATGTAATGAATGATCAGCGGCGCGAAGTTTATGCGCAGCGCCGCGAGTTCATGCGCGCCGAAGATGTATCGGACGTTATCGGCGAAATGCGCGCTGATACGATCGCCAGTGTGGTCGAGGGTCGTATCCCCGAGAAGGCCTATGCCGAGCAGTGGGAAAGCGCGGAGTTGGCCGAAGACATCAGCAGGATTTTTGGTCTCGATTTGCGGGTCGTCGATTGGGCCGCAGAGGAGGGCATTGACGAGACACATCTGCGCGAGCGCATCGCTGACGCGGTAGATTCACACATGGCCGCGAAAGCTGCCAATTTTGGCCCGGATTTCATGCGCTTTCTGGAAAAGTCGGTTCTGCTACAGACGCTGGACCATCTCTGGAAGGAGCACCTCCTCGCACTAGATCATCTGCGGCAAGGAATTGTTCTGCGAGCCTACGGCCAGCGAGATCCGCTCAACGAATACAAGCGCGAAGCCTTCACCTTGTTCACGGCAATGCTGGAAGAGCTCAAGGAGCAGGTCAGTTCTGTGCTTTCCCGAATCGAACTAGGAACGGACACTGCACCCCAGGCTAACGCGTTCGACCCTGAAACCCTTGTTACCGTGCACCCGCAGGTCAGCCCTTACGGGGGGGAACTGGCGCTGACTGACGCTCCGCCTGATTCCACCATAGGATCTATGCCGGACCGCACGGCAGCAAGCTCGCCGACTCCTTACCGTGCGGAAGCTGTGGATCCCGATCGCCCCGAAACATGGAGAGCTACACCGCGCAATGCCCCCTGCCCCTGCGGGTCAGGTCGGAAATACAAATATTGCCACGGCAAGGTTTGACGTTATGGTCTGGTTTGAGAACTTCGTTGTGCCTATATTACCCATATGAGTCAGACAATGGCACCCTTTCGAGTCAGTGCTGCCGCCATCAGACGAATCGCAGAGATCACAGCAAGCGAGCCGAAAGGCGCAGCCCTTCGCGTCGAGGTTTTGGCCGGTGGCTGCAAAGGATTCCAGTACCGCTTTGATCTCACCCGAGATATCGAGGAGAATGATCTAGTCACTGGTTCTGATGATGCTCTTGTTGTGATCGATCCCTCCAGCCTCGAACTGCTGGCGGGAGCAGAACTCGACTACAAAGATACGCTTATGGGTTCGTATTTTGAGGTACAAAACCCGAACGCAAAAACATCGTGCGGCTGTGGTACGTCGTTCTCAGTCGATTGATCCCGTTTGATCAAGTTTGTTACATGGAACGTTAATTCGATCCGTATCCGTACCGCCCAGGTTGTGGAGTTCTGCGCCCGCGAACATCCTGATCTTGTGCTCCTTCAGGAAATCAAATGTGAGGAATCCCAGTTTCCGAAGCTTTTTTTTTCGGAGATCGGTTACCGCGTGGAAGTTGTAGGACAGAAATCTTACAATGGTGTCGCGGTCCTCTCCCGTGATCCGATCACGGTCTTACGTCGCTCACTTCCCGGCTGGGAAGAAGACAAAGAAGCGCGTTACATGGAAGTAACGTTTGGCGGGATAACCATAGCAAATCTCTACCTGCCGAACGGGAATTCTGGAGGTGACACTGGATACCAACGCAAGCTCGCATGGATGGAAAGTCTGCGCCGCCATGCACGGACGTTGCTGGATGATGATCGCGACGTCATGCTCGCTGGCGACTTTAATGTTTGTCCTGCGGATCTGGACCTTGCCGAGGGCGTTCTCAGCCCCAACGACGCCCTCGTGCGGAACGAAAGTCGGGCAGGGTTTCGCGCGCTGATCTGGCTGGGCCTGACTGACGCAGCCCGGGCGCTGCATCCAACGGAAACGCTCTACACGTTTTGGGATTATCAAGGGGCGGCCTGGCAACGTGATCGTGGCCTCAGAATCGACCATGCTCTGCTCTCGCCTCGCGTTGCCGAACACCTTCAGTCTGTCACGATTGCCCGGTCGGAACGTGACAAACCGCAACCATCAGATCATGCCCCAGTAATCGTCACCGTCAGTTCCTGAGTTCTTCCATCGGCAACCATTCAAGATCTGAAAAAATGCAGGGAACATGAATGATGGTTTTCTTTAGCGTTTGAGTGCCCGCTGAACGCCAGGGATATGCGGATGAATTATCGACCTTCGCTTGCGGGTCGTTAAAAGATACAGAATCAAAAATCTATTGTTGGCCAGAACAGCTGCGGCATTGCCGATCGCGTTACGCTTGGCATGCACGGTGCACTACGCGACCGAATGACCTTGACGATATCCCCCTCTTCGCGCCGCAGCGACGAGGACCAGAGAGCGCTTTGTGCCGCGGCCGGTCGCGCGCGGGGTCCGGAAGGTCGCCTTCGCCCGCTTCCGGTGTGGTGCTCTCTCCCGCGCGCGGTTCATCTCGTTGATCTCGACGCCGCGGGCAGGGATCCGATGGGTCTCGCGGGCATCATGGCGCGGATGCGATTTCCGGGGTGCCACTCGGCACTATCACGAACGCCGAGAAATTCACTCACTTTGAGCGCAGAGACGCCCTTGGATGAGGACATGACCAGGTTAGAGGCCTGTGTCCATGTCACCAGCGGCAGATTCGGAATTCTGTGTGTCGCGGCCGTCTCGGCGGTGACACTGAACGCCTTCCTTCAAGTCCTGCACCACAGCACCAGAACTTCATTCTTGCCACGTGGGCGGCATGCCAAACGCCCGGCAATGGTAACACGCCAGACCGTTCGGGCAGCGTGCCTTCCCAAAGCACGCCCGCGCGGCATTCTCAGTCGGGAACATCTCATTGAAAGCACGAAGTGTCATGCTCATGGTGCGTTCTGACACTCGTCGTGTGTCTGTCAGTTCGGAAGTTTCGATGTTTAATTCAGACTGAATGGCCCTTTTGTGAAAATGAGGAGCCCTGAGGCCGTGCCTCACCCAGACGAAGCACTCTTCAAGATCAGCGGTTTGCGATCGAACGGATAACCGCCTCCGCAACCCGAATTCCATCAACACCGGCAGACAGGATTCCGCCAGCGTAGCCAGCACCCTCGCCAGCCGGAAATAGACCGTTTGTGTTTCGGCTCTGGCCATCCTGTCTACGCGTAATTCGAACCGGCGAAGACGTGCGCGTTTCGACGCCGGTCAGGACCGCATCTTCCCGGTCAAAGCCGGGAATCGTACGGCCAAAAACGGGTAAAGCCTCGCGAATTGCTTCCGTCGCGTAGGTGGGTAAGCAGCCCACCAAATTAGTTAGCGTTACTCCCGGCTTGTACGAGGGCAATACAGCGCCGAAACTGACGGATGGGCGGTCGGCACAGAAATCTCCCAGCAGT
>JAJZCS010000053.1 GCA_021829055.1 Pseudomonadota bacterium | reverse complement strand
ACAAGCACCCCAAGGTGCTGGCATGGCTGGCGCGGCATCGCCGCTTCACCTTCCATTTCACGCCGACCTCGGCCTCGTGGATCAACGCCGTCGAGGGATCCTTCGCCACGCCGACCCGCGCCAACGCGGTCAGCTCTTTGCGCGATGCAGCAGTCAGAAAGCCAGGGCGAATCATACAGACGGTAGAATCCGAACTGCGCCGTTTGACAAGGGGGGATTTTCGGCTCCTCGCGGAATCGCGGTATAGAAGAAGAAAAAAGGAAAAATTAACAATTTTGTATATGTGATGGTGACAATATCAATTACGGTCGATCGACGTCGTCAACTTTTATGGCTCGCAGCAGGTCAAGTGGTGTGCCTCAGGTCGGCCAACACAAAGGATGCTCGTTTCCGCTTTTTGCCTTGGAAACGACAAACTGCCCTCAAGCCATTCGTTAGAGTCTTTTGTGATTAGGTTGAACTACGGTCATATCCTGCGTGGCGGAGATAATTTGTGCCCTCTTGTGGCGTGAACTGATCGAGCAGCGACCCAACTTTTCGCCAGGTGTCTTCGACAGACCGTTCTGCGGCTTTACGCATCAAGGTTTTCAGCTTGGCGAAAACCATCTCGATGGGGTTGAGGTCCGGACTGCAGGGCGGAAGGAAGAGCAGATGCGCACCTGCCTTTCTGATCGCCCGACGGGCTGCGCCACCCTTGTGGCTGCCGAGATTGTCGAGAATGACGACATCGCCTGGTGAGAGCGTGGGCACGAGCACCTGCTCGACATAAGCCAGGAATGTCAGTGTTTTCCATTGGCCAAAGGGGGCGTCATCGCGCACCGGCATGCCACGGGGTGCCCAGCCGCGGGTCCGCACCATGTTGGTTTTTACCCAGGCCTTGTGGTCGGATCAATGCGGCCCTGATGGCGCCGCCAGCGTTCGCGTTTGACGGCGACGTCGCGCCGCCGCTGCTCGCTTGGCAGAATAGTTTTTTTAATACTGATCCTCTCGGCGCGGAAAAACCGCAATAATATCCTAGGGTCAGACCGCACGCCGTGCACCGCGCGAAGTCGATCACACATCGCTTGCAGCGTCAGACTGAACTCAGCCTTCACCAGCGCCAATAACCATTCCCGGTGCCGCCACGCGGCGGCAATGGCCGTTGCCCACCCGTGCCGCGCTTGGTCCGGCTGCCAGAGCGCTCATAGTGCCGCACCCATTTAAGCGCAGATGCAGCGCTGACCCCAAACCGAAGCGCCCCACCGTGGCGGCTCATCCCTTCAACAACCACAGCATCAATCACCCGGTTACGTAGATCTTGAGAATACGCTCTCGTCATTCGCCCTGCCCCCGACCCAGCGCACATGCACATCTTGAATTATTCTTCTCCCGCGTCGGGGAACCCTAAAATGATTCAGCCAGGTTACAAGTTGATCTAAGGGTGATCAAACAAGGGCTTGGGCGCGTACCAAACGAGCAAACATACCATTCTCCGCAAGCAGATCTTCATGGGTCCCAGATTCAAGAACTTCACCATCCCGCAGGACGATAATACGGTCCGCATCGCGTACTGTCGCCAATCGATGCGCCACGACAATCGTTGTCCGCCCAGCCCGAAGCCGTGCAAGCGCCTGTTGCACAGCGGCCTCGCTTTCTGCATCCAGCGCGCTCGTCGCCTCATCAAGCAAGAGAATGCGCGGATCGCGTAGCAGCGCGCGAGCGATGGCAACACGCTGGCGTTGCCCACCTGACAGGCGATAGCCATTGACCCCTACATGCGTTTCGAAGCCTTGCGGCATGTCCAGGATGAACTGCGCCGCCGCTGCATCAGCGGCGGCCTCAATCGCTAGACGCGATGCACCCTTGCTGCCCATCCCAATATTTGCTGCAATCGTATCATCAAACAGCAGCGCGTCTTGGCCGACGTAGGCAATCGCCGCTCGGAGTGATGCCAAGGACACAGTTGTAATATCGACGCCGTCAACGAGTATCTTCCCGCGTTCCGGCTCATAAAGGCGCGGAATAAGGGCAAGAGCTGTTGATTTGCCTGCGCCGGACGGCCCGACGAGTGCCAGCGTCTGGCCTGGTTCAGCAATAAACGATAAATCAACCAGTCCCGGGCGCCCATCCGGATATGAGAAGCCGACGTGGCGGAACTCGACGCGACCAAGGCCGTCAGGAAGCCGCATGCCTCCGAGCGGCGGGACGATATCGGGTTCGTCGAGGAGCGCATAGACCCGGGCAAGCCCCGCCAAGCCCTCCTGAACGGCGGCATTCATCGTGCCAAGAGCCCGCAACGGTCTGGACGCGATCAACAGCGCAGCTACAAATCCGGTGAAATTACCGATTCCGGCAGCGCCAGCAGCATTGCGCCACCCAGCAAAGCCAATAACAAGGGCAATCGCAAGACCACCGAGAATTTCCAATACTGGGTCCAAGGCGGCGCGCCCACGGATCATTCGCAACAATGCGCTATAAAGATCACTGAAAGCCCGGTCCGCACGATCCCGCTCCTGGGCTTCCAAGCCATATGCGCGGACCGTACGCGCCTGAGCAAAACTTTCGGTCAGCAACGATGCGGTCTCCCCCATCCGTTCTTGCATGCCACCCGATGCCCGGCGGATGCGTCGGCCGATTCGCTGCACCGGAACAAAGGCAAGCGGGTATAACAAAGCCGCGATAAGACTCAGCTCCCAGTCGATCCAGATCATCGTGGTAACTAGCCCAACGAGCGTAAAGGCATCTGCGACGCCGTTTACTGCCCGGCCCATAGCCTCGCGGATCACTGTCGCATCTGTAGTAAACCGAGCAGCGAGAGACGCAGGTGCCTCACGTTCCAGCCGAGCCAGTTCGGCGCCCGTTAGGCGAGCAAACATACTCGATTGGAAACGTCTGATCGTGCCAAGAACGACGTGTTGGGTTAGGATCGTCTGGGAATATTGTGCCAAGGCCTTGATGATCGTCACGACAAGAACAATGGCCGGAACTTGATACAATATTCGTGGATCGCGTTTTGCAAACATCGTGAAAGCACGATCGATCAACGCGGGATACAGTGCCGTCGTCGCCGACATAACGAGCGTAAACGCTATGATGAGCGCAATCCGACCACGGAAATATCTCAAGTGATCGAGCCACAGTCTTCGAATAAGCACAAGGCCGTTACCCTCAACGGCAAAGGAAGCCAACTTTGCAGGATCAGCCATGCCCGGCAATCCGGTCGGTCAAGGCGAACAGCAGGCCAGTAACAACAAAGGCAAGCATCAGTATACCCTGCAGCAACACGACCCGATCTGGTCCGTCTCGCACCTCGAAAAATACCCGCAGGGCATGAACGGCAGCAATTACCGCAATCGATCCCATCAGCTTCAGCTTTTCCCCCCCGAAATCAATATTGCCCATCCATCCCGGCCGGGAGTCGCCGTCTGCCAGCTTCTATGCGCGAGACATAGATCTCATAACCGGTCAGAGCGACCAGGACTACCACATTTGCGGCTAGCGACAGGTCGATCAGCGATAAGCTCGTCATGATGGCGTTGGTTTCGCTCATCGTCGGAAGCATGATGCCCAATCTGACCAGTTCCACGATAAACCGTACCACGAGAGCGACAAGCAACCCGCACATACCGATGTACAGACGGGCAAGTATCCAACGGTCACCGAACAGGGTCGTCTTAATCTCTCGAGTGAGGTTTGCTTTGAAACCGGAAGATAAACTGCCTCGTGCCTGGTTCATGATCGGTTATCCTTGATGGTTGCCCTAGCGCCAGCTGCACTGCCGATCAGTTCGACTTGTCTGGCCAAGCGTGTCAAGGAGTCTGCAATCGGCGGGGGCGCTGGAGGCCAAGATTGCGGCGGCCGCCCGCTGTCCATCGCCGTGAGTAAACGCTCGCTCCATGCAGGCAGGACACCTCGAGCGCCCGCATCGAGACGTTGTCCCATGATCGCAAGATTGGCCAGCCGTCCAGCGGCCCGACGCAATAGCGCGCCCATTACAATAGCACGCTGCAGATCCGCGTCGGTAGATCGATGAGGCTCAGCAAGCGTGCGATTAACCGAGGCTTCAAGATTGTTGCTTGCAAGGCCTGCTACGCGACGTTCGAGTAACGTCGAACCGTAGCCCGCCGCCAGTGTTCCCAGAACTGAACGCAGGTAATCGCGATGAGCGGCGACCGCTTGGCGCATCGCTGCGTCGAGCCGGTTACTCTCGAAGCTTGGCCAAAGCACCAAATTAGCACCAACTGCAATGACGCCGCCCACAACAGTGAAGCCGATGCGCGACATTGCAACCACGAGTTGACTAGATCCGGGCATCACCTGCTCGATCAACAACACGATCATCGGGGTCAAGATCGCGATATAAAGGCTATAATTTACGCCCTTGATCGCAAATGCAAGGAGCGTTAACGGGATCATCGCAAGTGCTATCTCGCTTGGTGTTACGCAGATAAGACCTATCACGGCGGCTAATGCACCACCGAGTGTAGTTCCGGCGACCCGCTCTGCCGCGCGCGCCCAGGTTGCTGAAAAGTGCGGCTGCAACGTCAGAATCAATGTAATTGCAAGCCAATGACCGAAAGGATTATGAAGATATTGGACCAGCATCAGAACCGGAAAGATCACCAACGCCGTACGGACGGCGTGGCGAAATGGTATGGAGCGCCATGTCAGATTTGACCGTAGCGGGCCCATGAGCCGGGCACGCCAGCCCGGTGGCCGCTGTGCCAAAGCTGGAAAATCTTCGCCTACTGGGGCAGTCACGTTTAACAGCAACAGCAACCTGTCAACAACCGTACTGATAAGATGCGCCATTCTGGGGTCAATCTCGGCCTCAGCGGACTCGCGCAGCCTCGCGAGCATCTGGCTCCGCTCTGGTGTCACAAGGCTACGATCGTTCTCCAAATCGCCTGCAATCGAAGTTAAAAACTGACGAATCTGTTCGAGGGCCTGGTGCATATGCGGCGTGGCACCGCCGGCCTCGTCACGTGAAGCACTCAACGCGATGAGGACCTCGAATACCATGTCAAGCGCGGCAAGACGCAGTGTGATCTGGTTAGCACGTTCGTTTGCCGCGCCCCGCCGACGGAATGTTGCTAATGTAATCTCGCGCGCATTTTCGATCGCCTCGCGGACGGCCATCCGATACCGCGTCGCCTCACGATCCTGTACTCCTTGTCCTGCGACGACATCGAGGCTGCGCACCATATCGGCGAGACTTCGGGCAATTTGCGCGAGGGCTGCGCGTGCTGGCGCATAGGGCCGAAGCCGCCACAATACCAACGTTAACACAGAAGCCCACGCAGCACCCGCCGCAAACGACACCCCAAGCTTCACTCCGGCCAAAGGAACAGCGACAGGCGCATCAAGCGCCAATACGATTGCAACGGAAATCAGGTTCCCAGCCTGCATGCCTCCTTGGCCGTAGATGCGGGCCAGACTGGCAGCAAAAATCGTTACACTTGCCAACAGGATCGCACCGGTCGGAGCACTGCTCAAGACCAATGGAAACACCCCGAATGCAGCACCACCAAGCAATCCGAACATCCACATGGGCGGCAACCTAGACGCAAGCGGCCCACCTGGATCAGCAAAGCATGTCAGCAACGCGCCAAGCGCCGCAATATTTAGTTGTGGCAGATCCAAGAAACCGGCCACTGCCACTGTAAGGGCCACGGATGCCGCTGCCCGAAGGCCTTCTAAAAGAGAAATCGCCCTGAAATTCAGGCGAAAACTAACGTTTTCAAGAAGCGGTGACGACGCCCTCGTTTCAACACGGTCCGTCATCACCGAACTTTCCGCTCCGCGGAAATCCATTGGGAGGCAATCTCCCTGCCTGCCCCCGTGTGCTGATCCAGGAAGAAATGTTAGTTTCAGTTCTTGTTCTTTCACCAGTCTTCCAACTCAGCCCATCAGCCAAATTCAAAAACTTTGCGTCTGAGAAGCCACCATCTTTATATTTCTGCAGTATAACACCAGCACCTTTTGCCATCTCTGGGATCTGCTCAGAAGGAAACACCAACAACTTACGATTTTGACCAATCACCGCCACGTGCCCGCCCGTCACCTTGCAACAAAGTGCCGCCTCCTCTCCACCACGGAGCGTTAGAAGCTGTTTACCGGTGCGTTTTTCGGCCGATAATTCGGATCCTGCCGCGATAAAGCCGCGCCCAGCACTACTGACAAGCAAGTATCGCGCCAGAGGATCTGCCACGAACATCGTGACAATGTCGTCTTCGTTGCTTAAATCCAGAAGCAACCGAATTGCCTGGCCGTCACCACGGCCGCGCGGCAAATCCGCAGCTCGAAGCGTATAAAATCGGCCGTTCGTTGCAAAAAGCGAAATTTTGTCAGTTGTTTCACACGCCAGAAGAGCGCGCAGTCGATCGCCTTCCTTGAAGCGCAGGTCGCTGTTACTCGCAGATCCGCCCTTCACTGCACGGATCCAGCCTCGATCCGAGAGAATTGCCATGATAGGCTCGCGCTCAATCAGCGCCTCGGCAGCAACTGCTGATTCGTCCGGTGCCACGCAGATTGCAGTACGGCGCCTGCCTATTTGGTCATCACCAAAGCGACGCGAAATATCGCTGACTTCTTCTTCAATCCGCACCCAACGTTTCCGGGGATCCGTGAGCAGTGCATTGAGTCCCTTTCGTTCTGTAGACAATGCCTTGTGTTCCTTACGCAACTCCATCTCCTCGAGCCTGCGCAGAGAGCGCAATCTCATATTCAGGATCGCGTCCGCCTGAACATCTGTCAGTGAAAACGCCTGAATTATCGCCGCTTTTGGCTCGTCCTCTGTCCGTATCAGTCCAATCAGTTTGTCAATATCAAGAAAAACAGCGAGATAACCATCAAGGATCTCAATCCGTCGCGAGATTGTGGTAAGGCGATGGTGCGTGCGCCTAAGCAATACATCGTGACGATGATCGAGCCAGGCCCTGAGCATTTCACGCAGCCCCATCAATCGTGGGGTGCGATCGGCATCCAGTACATTCATATTGAACGCGAAACGTTGCTCGAGGGCAGTCGCACGAAAAAGGCTCGCCATCAGCACCTCTGGATCTACGTTCCTGGATTTTGGCTCCAACACGATCCGTATTTGTTCCGTGCTCTCATCACGAATATTACCAAGCAACGGCAGTTTACGGTCCGCGAGCAGTTGTGCGACCTGCTCGATCAACCGCGACTTCTGCAACTGATAGGGAATTTCAGTTATGATGATATGCCACTGCCCGCCCTTGAGATCGACTTTTGCCCACCGAGCCCGGACACGTATCGAACCGCGCCCAGTTTCATATGCCGCGTGCAGTGTTTCGGGGTCTTCGGCGATGACTCCGCCAGTCGGGAAATCCGGCCCTTTGACAAAGCTCGAAAGCACCCGGCTATCCGCATCCGGGTTTTGGATCAGGTGCGCCGCGGCCGCACAAATCTCACCAACGTTGTGCGGCGGAATATTTGTCGCCATTCCGACGGCGATGCCGGCCGCACCATTGGCAAGCAGATTTGGAAATGCACCCGGCAACACCGCCGGTTCACTGTCTTCATTGTCGTATGTGGGGTGGAAATCGACCGCGTCTTCGTCAACTCCCTCGAGCATGGCCGCAGCGACCGCTGTCAGCCGGCTCTCCGTATAACGCATCGCCGCAGCATTATCGCCGTCCACATTGCCAAAGTTTCCTTGACCTTCGATCAATGGGTAGCGCTGCGTGAAGTCCTGCGCCAATCGCACCAAAGCTTCATAAACCGCAACATCACCGTGCGGATGGTATTTGCCGATCACATCACCAACCACCCGTGCGCACTTTTTGAACCCCGCTCCCGGATCCAACTTCAATTGCCGCATCGCGTGAATTAAGCGACGATGCACTGGCTTTAATCCATCTCGTACGTCCGGCAACGAGCGGGACATGATGGTTGAGAGTGCGTATGATAGGTAACGCTCTGATAATGCCTCTGCGAGCGGGGTATCGTAGACCACGCCCATCCGGTCACCCAGCATGATCCTGCTCCTGCATCATTCGATCAACCAGTTCATAAAGGGCCACGCGTGCAGGGGGAAGCGGCGCGTGATGAGTGCCGAAGACATGTCGAGCAAGGAAGTGACCAGTGAGTAAGAGCCCCTCACGGCATTGCACGAGGTCTGCTTTATCGGCCGTGACAAGAAACTTTGGTAGTGCCAGCAACCTAGGCGCCCATATGCCCGCCGCGGCACCCGCCACCGCCCTGCCTGTCCGCGGGGAAACATACGCCAAGCCCTCGGTCAAACCTGTCACTGCGCATGAGGAAAAATCAAGGCCGTAGCCAAGCTCGCGTAGCAAGCCAAGTTCATATTCGACATAGCGGGGTAGAATGGTTTCTTGCAGCGTTACACCGCCGAGAAGTCCTGCAAGCCCCGCAAATGCCGCGGGATGAGGTTCTCGCTCTGGCAACGCGCCAGACGCGACCGCACAGGCCGAGCGCAATACCGTCAGAGCCAAGGGATGCCCCATTGCCAGCGCGGCTGCAGGGTGCACCAATTCCCCAGTCAAACTACCTAGCTGTTCAGGCAACCTCGCGATCCAACGCGCCGCAACTACATTGCCCACCTGCCACACCGCAGAATGGCGTCGGCTTGCGCCACCACGCACCAAACCATGCCACGCGCCCTCTTGTGCAGCAAATACAATTGCTCGCACATCGCTCTCGCCATAGCCGATACATCCCAATATTATAGCCGTATCGGCCCATTCCATTCCATATTCTCACAGCAGGTCAAAAACTCCGTGCCGACACAATCGCGACAGAGCCCGCCAGTCAACCCGATCCGGATGTCGCTACGCTTCCGCAAGGGCCAGTCGACGGCGATCAACTCTATAAGGATTGATTTTAACTTAAGCGCGGTCGTGTTGCGGTTTTGGTCTCCCGCGCCAGGCGCCATGTCTCCCCGTCCAAGGCTCGCAGTCCGCTTGGCGCAAGACCCCAAGGCGGCCCCGCCAGTCATACGCGGAGCATGGCTTATAACCGCCATACGTAACTTCTGCACCAGAACCAGTAAGAACGTGCCAGCACGCGACAACCGTGCTTGCGAAGAAATTTTACAGCTCCCGGCAAACGGCTTTTCATCTCCCGCGCCCCAACCGGCCCATCAATCTCAGAAATTATCCAGAACCCTTGCTCTCCAGCCGCAGCACGGGATACACCAACTCTCATCCCTCCCGTCTGACCTGCTCTTCAAACGGCAAGGCAAAAGAGCCAAGCTGCGCACGAACTCTCGCAATCTCGGTGGATTCATATCCGAAGCCCTTGTTCGGTGATCATCTTACTTTTTCCTGGCTCACCTGCTCGCCGTCTTCAAGATAGAGCAAATAATTATCCGGAGCATCAACCGTCTGCTTTTCGTACACATAGTCCGTACATAATTAGCCCGGGTTTCTCACGAGGGTGATGGATAGCTCGGCCTGTGTCTCTGATGGAGTCGTTGGGGGACTTGGGGTGGATAACGGAGCGATATTGGCATGATTCGGACGAGCGTTGCCGGTGCCGTCCCGGAGTGCGGCGGTTTTTCGAGGGTATGGCGGCTTGCGGTGCCCGGGTCGTGTCAGGCGAGGGCGTTTTGAAGCCAGGCGTGGGCGATGCCGAATTCGTATTGCCGGGGGGATGGGCTGAGGCCATGGCGATGCGGATGCGACGGACGCTGCGTGTCACCAGGGCGCCGATCTTGAGCAGCTTGAGCCGGATCGTGCCACAGGTTGCCTGTGTAAACTAAGTGTGGGCGAGGCCGAAGACATGGTCGAC
>JAJZCS010000052.1 GCA_021829055.1 Pseudomonadota bacterium | reverse complement strand
GGCCCGGTTTTCGATGGTTGTTTCCAGCGCACGGCTAAGTGCTTTGCGGCCTATTCTGGGATCGACAGGTTCGTCAAGGACAATCGTCGCGCGCAGATTATGTTGACCGATACGGGCGTAATGCGACGCAATATCCATGTCGCCATACCATGCGATCAACGGACGATTCCGTCGGCACACTGGCAGGCCGTCAAGTTGATCGAAAACAATCGTAACCGGCTGAACTATCGGAGGCTGTGGCCGCTCCGCAATCGCCAGGAAGCTGGAACGGAACGGCAGAATCCGCGCACCATCAGACGTCGTGCCCTCTGGAAACAAAATCAGATTGTCGCCGGCATTCAGCCGCCTACTGAGCTCCGACTGCTCGCGTTTTGTGCTCGCACGTCGCCGACTGACGAAAATTGTTCGGCCGGCGCCCGCAATCGTACGGACGATTGGCCAGCGGCCGACATCGGCTTTGGCAATGAAGCAACCCGGCAATACGGCGCCGAGCACTACGATATCCAGCCATGAAGCATGGTTTACAACGAACACGACCGGTTGTTCGTCGTTGCGTGCAATAGCGCCTACGACGTTGATTCTGATTCCCAGAATCGACGCAACTCCGGACCAGTACCGTAACGGCAGGGCCACCTTAGCGTTGCCTGGTCGCCTGTTCAGGACGATCTGGGCTGGGAGGACAGCCGCTGTCCAGGTCAGTACCGCAAACAACCGCGAGAAAATGACTAGCTGGCCGTGGAGGTGGGCCATAGTTGAGCGCTTGGTCATGTATCGAACCGCCGGGGCTTATGTCGGGGGGCAATGGCGGGTTCTTGCGCGTGGCTCTCAACGCGCGTCAGGAAATGCCGCAGGCACCCTTCTTTGCGGGAAGCTGACAGTACGCCAGAAGTCCAATCATGGGCTGCACTGCCAGAGCGCCCCGGATGTGATCCTCGGATCGTTGACGGTATGAGTTCAAGTTGTGCTGGCCCGACCGGGGCAGGGATCGGAACGAAACGGGCCTTCATGTATTTACCCACAAGGATTGCCTAAAAGTAGAGCCGTTGCAGGGTTCGCCATGTAAGCGGCTGCGGTATCGGTTCCAACACCACCGGGGTGTCTTTACCCGGTTCCAAACCAACGGTTTTGCGAAAGACTGGTCTTCTGAAAACACCCCGAAACGCTCCTTGAGCCTGTCATCGCCGATCCATCCGCGCGTCGTGCGCTCACCGCTGGTCCGTGCCAGCTTGGAGGGCGACAACATCACAGCACACCCGTCAATTCAAACACACGCATTTTCAGGGTAAATGGTATGTGAAAAGGGGGGCGCCATGCCTGTGCCAGGCAAGTCTCGCCTCTTCTCGCAACGCTCGCTGACCGCTTCGTACAGGTCTGTCTGGGGGACTAGACTGACAGTGGTCAGTTCGTGCCGCAACTTGTTGCGGCGAGCGTGCTGATTTCATTTGCAACCTGAGCGGGGTCTCGAATTCGATGCATGAAATTTATCCGCAGCACGGTTTCTGCCTGGGCGAGGTCAATGCCATCTGGATCGATCGATCGATACGATTCGCCAGCCAGAGGCTTCAACCTGCCTCATCGCGGCGATGCGGTCAATGTCCTCCACGGCCGTAGAATTGAGCGTTGCAATGAGCGCCGCGCTGGCCGCGTCGAAAGCTGCAACGATACAAGCTTCCGGTGTTAGTTGATCGGGCTTGAGAGTAATGGCCCTCCCGAAACCGCCCACATACCGGGCCTCGGTAACTGTGATCCGAAACAGTCCGAAATCGGCCAAATCGATATATTCTGCGGCGTATGGATGGATTGAGAGATAACGGGCACGAAGATATGGGTCATCGGTGCGTGTTGCTTGGCCGACGAGGGACAGCCGCGGGGCGGTCTGCGGATTTTGCTCTTTGTCGGGAAGTGATCCCACCAGCATCAAAGCGCAATGCGGATTGCGGTCAATCGCTCTGGTATGGCTGAAAGTCGTGACAGCAAAATTACGGGAGCACCATCAAGGGCGACTGCGGGCGTCACCAATGCAATCCTCGGCACTCCTTTGTCGACTACGGCAAGACTGCCCATTCGGCATCCCCGCAGGAGCGCAATCGGTTCGCGGTTCGCCTCCCTGGCCCCGTTCGACGCCTTCTTGTCCTTGCTGTCATCGTCCACCACTTGCATTGTCCTTCCGTTCCAGTCACGTCTCGGCGAATTTCTCGCCATGTGATATGCGTCAAAATGAGCACCATGAAACACACAATCGCCCTGGTCGATGATGACCGCAATATTCTCGAAAGCGTCCAGATGACGCTGGAGCAGGAAGGATTTCAGGTTCGTACGTACACGGACGGCGAATCGGCCCTACAGGGGCTGACGGCCAAACCGGCAGATCTTGCGATCCTCGACATCAAGATGCCGCGCATGGACGGGATGGAGTTGCTGCAGCGCCTTCGCGCGCGGTCAGCAATGCCGGTCATCTTCCTCACCAGCAAGGATGACGAGATAGATGAACTGATGGGCCTGCGGCTTGGCGCCGACGACTATATTACCAAGCCGTTCAGCCAGCGTCTGTTACTCGAGCGTATTCGAGCCCTGTTGCGCCGCAACGAAGCGAGTCGGGCAGAAGGTTCGGGGGCCGGCCCTTCGGGCGTTATTGTGCGTGGCAATCTTACTCTTGATGAAACCAAGCACCAATGCTTGTGGAAAGGCCAGGACATTCAACTCACGGTCACCGAGTTTCTGTTGGTAAAGGCGCTGGCTGCCCGCCCAGGAATGGTCAAGTCGCGCGATCAGTTGATCGATGCGGCATACGGTGAAAACGTCTATGTCGACGATCGAACGATCGACAGTCACGTTAAGCGGCTACGCAAGAAATTCCGCACCTGTGATGAGGAGTTCGATCAGATCGAGACGCTTTACGGCATCGGCTATCGGTATAAGGAAGCCTGATGAGCGGACTTCTCCGGCGCCGGCGGGTTTCGCCGCTGCTGGGGCGCATTTTACTGGTCAATGTCCTGCCGATTGCGCTGATCGTCGCCGCGCTGCTTTATCTGGATCAATATCAGCGCGGATTGATGACGGCGGAAGTGACAGCACTTCGGGAACAGGCGCGAATTTATGCGGGCGCTTTGGCCCAATCTGCAGTCCAGACCAATGCTGCCAACCAGCCAGTGTTGAATCCGGGCCTGGCACGACCGCTTCTGTATCGACTGATCGAGCCGACACCGAACGCTCAGGCATTGATCTACGGGCCCGACGGGCAGGTTGTTGCAAATTCTCGGACGCGGGAAGGACCGGGAGGAACCATCATAACCGAGAAATTACCGCCTGCTGAGCCGCGTGGTGTATTCGCCCGTGCCGTTAGTGTGCTGTACGACCAATTTCTTGCCTTTCGCCCGTCTCCCGGAGAAACTGGAGGCGAGTCTGCTGAAAACGACAGGCATGCTTGGGAGCCGGACGTTCGTGAGACGTTGCGCTTGACCACTGAGACGACCGCGAAACATGAAGCCCCCCCTTTTGTTCGCCGCTCGCGCGACGGGCGCCTTCTTGTTACCGTTGCTGAGCCGATTCTTCGGTCAGGTCGAGAAGTGGGCGTAGTTCTGCTAACGCGCCGCGCCGACGAGGTCGATCGCGCTGTCTTCGCGGTTCGAGTGTCAATTCTCGGTCTGTTCGGTATTGCAATTGCGCTGACGGTGTTACTGTCGTTTTACTTGGCCCGCACGATTGCAACACCGCTGCTTCGCCTTGCACAATCAGCCACGCGCCTGCGGGAAGGACATGCCGCCCTCGCTGAACCGCTTCCGGTCAGCATTGTCTCACGAGAGGATGAGATTGGCGCCTTGGCTCGTGCTCTGCAGGATTCGGCCCAGGCGCTCTGGGCACGCATGGATGCGATTGAGCGCTTTGCTGCCGACGTCGCTCACGAGATCAAGAATCCACTATCCTCGATTCGCTCCGCGATCGAGACAATTGCCCGCATGGATGACCCCTTACGCGCCTCCCGCCTCCTCGACGTTATTGGTCAGGACGTCCGCCGACTCGACCGACTGATCTCCGATATCAGCGACTCGTCGCGTTTAGATGCAGAAATGTCGCGGACCGCGATGGAGAATCTTGACTTGGCGCCCATACTGGCGGCTCTTGCGGACATTCATGAAGCAACCCGCAAACCTGACGATCCGCATCTCATCGTTGATGCGCCCGAAAGCGGGCTGAACGTTCGCGGCGCCGAAGGCCGGTTAGTGCAGGTTCTACGAAACCTGATTGCCAACGCCATCTCGTTTAGCCCGAATGAGGGGAAAATATGGCTTCGCGGGCGGACGACCGGCAGCCTGATCGAAATTGCAGTTGAGGATGAGGGGCCAGGCATTCCGGACGCCAAACTTGACCGCATCTTTGACCGATTTTACTCTGAACGGCCTGAGGGAGAGGGGTTCGGCAGCCATTCCGGGCTGGGTCTCTCGATCTCCCGACAGATTATTGAAGTGCATCATGGCCGGATCATGGCGGAAAATCGCCGCAATGCCACCGGGGCTGTAACCGGCGCGCGTTTTGTAATCCGCTTGCCCGCACAGCCATGATTCTTCCTGTCCCGGGCACCCGGCTGGCTAAGGCATTCCGTTGACGTGTCAACAACAATTTGTTTCGACGATAGTCCTGAGAATTTCCCGACGACACGGCAGTTAAGACGTTGTGCGTTGCTGATCAGGAGCCAGGCTCATCAACCACCGACCATCGACTAGACCGAAGTTTTCACTTTGAAACTGCTTGAACGCTTTGGGTGGCTTGGGATAGCGCTGTTTTATATTTGAACGATGTGTCCATACATGGGGCCGTCCACGCATGATTCCCTGGCGGCATGTTCATCGACGTGGTTCCGAATGGCCGCTCGGCGTCGGCGGTGCTGCTGCGGGAGAGTTTCCGTGAGGGGCGGAAGGTCCACAAGCGCACGATCGCCAATCTGAGCCAGATGCCGCCCGAGTTGATCGACGGTCTGCGCGCTTTGCTCGCCGGCGGCACGGTGGTGGGTGGCCCGGATCAGGCGCTCGAGATCCGGCGATCCCTGCCGCACGGGCACGTGGCGGCGGTGTTGGGGATGATGCGCAAGCTGGAGATCCCGCGCCTGCTGGGACGAACGGTCTCGCGTGAGCGGGATCTGGCACTCGCACTGATCGCGAGCCGGGTGATTTCACCGGGCTCGAAACTCTCGACGTTGCGTGGCCTGAACCCGGAGACGGCGACCTCAAGCCTCGGCCAGAGGCTCGGTCTCGGCGTGATCGAGGAGCGGGAGATCTACGCTGCTCTCGACTGGTTGGGTGGGCAACAGGGGCGGATCGAGCGGTACTTCGCCAGGCGCCATCTGCGCGACGGCACTCTGGTGCTCTACGATGTCAGCTCGTCCTGTCTCGAAGGCCGATGCTGCGACCTCGCGCAGCACGGCTACAGTCGGGATCATCGGCCGGGTCGGCTCCAGATTGTCTATGGTCTGCTGTGCGATCGGGAGGGCAGGCCGATCGCGGTTGAGGTATTCGAAGGCAACACCGCCGATCCCGGCACGATCGCGGCCCAGGTGGAGAAGCTCAAGCGGCGGTTTCATCTGAACCACATCGTGCTGGTGGGCGATCCTGTTTCAGGATCACGATCCACAGGCCGCCGAGGCTGAGCGCACCTCCCCGGTCGCCCCCGCCACGATCTCACCCGCCGCCAAGCGCAAGCGTGGGCGACGCCGCAACGACGAAAACCTGCCGCTCTCGAGCTTTGCCGACCTGATGGCGCATCTGGCCACCCAAACTCTCAACACCGCCGCCCTGCCCAAGGCGCCCAATGCGACCTTCACCACCCTGGCCACGCCAACCACACTACAGGCAGCCGCCTTCAGCCTCCTCGAGATCGAACCCATGCGTGTCCAGTAGACGTCAAAAGCAGATCAAGAAATCCGCCGATAAATCCAGGGGATTTGCGTTCAAACCAATGAAAACTTCGGACTAGTTGCCGGGGGCGTTTGGGACCGCATAAACTCCTTTGAGAGCAGGTGCCGATGGAGAGAGAATTGCCATGACTCGTTGATGGGTTTCATCATTCTGCACGACAATTTTTTGCCCGTAGCCGCCGTTCTGCAGGGCTGATCCCGCAGCTTCCGCCGTTATGCCTTGGATATTGGAGACGAGCGACACGGGCTCACCGACACGAACAGCAAGAGGGATGTCGACGTCGCTTGCCGTTAGGGGAGTACCCTTCAACAAAGTGATGCGAGTGGTGACTCCCTGGTTAATTTGGACGGGAGTTATGGCCTGGCCATTCAAATCGTCGCTAGGGAGAGTCTTGTAGACGACATCCAGCGGTGGGACGGTATGCCCGCCTGGAACGGCGTGAATTATGACGGGGACACGGATAACTGTGGGTATCGACAAGCCGACATACAGCGTCCACGGGGGATCCGAACACTTGACTGCAACGGTTTTGTACTCATCGGTGCCGGAGAGCCATGATATCGCGAGTGGCGCCAAGCATGTCGGCATCATTCGTGCGCCCCCGGCATGGATCTGTGCGGCGCTCATGCGAAGTTGGGATCGGATTGCTTTCGTGACGACTGCGACACGCTCATGGGTCATTGCGTAGGCGAGTGCAGGGGCGGTAGCGCCAATGAGCAGTCCTACCACAACGCATGCCGATCTGCGCATCAGGCAACCTTTTGCACGGCGCGATCGGGTCCGCTAACGAGCCAGTCGTAATCTGTGGCCTCGAACCACAGGCTGTCGAGGGAGGTTTGGGAGGGAGCGGCAGATTCCCGTGCGTGGCGTTCAATCGCCGAGCGCCAGCGCTCCGGGCTATCTGATCCAAGGTAATTGCTGACCGGAAGTCCGTCACGCGCGGGGCTTTCGCGTCCAGCGAGCACGATGCATCCTGCGGCGGCGGCCATCATAAGCATATAATCATCTCGCCACTTTGATCCGGGCGTCGGGCGGATGAAAAAGCGTGGGCTGAACTGCCGGAACAGGCCAAGCCACTGCTCCTCAAGGACGACAGGTTTCACCTGCGCGACGTAGCCCGGAAGGGGCAGATCGGCCGCACTGATCACGATCCAGTCAACCACGCCTTTGGTTTCCGCAATGACCGATGGTAGCCAAGGAACATCGGTGCCTTCGTCGATCCACATTACTGACGGCTTGGTAGTCGCCGCCACCACGTGCCCATCAAGCCAAAGGGACTTTCGGAGCCTGGGTTGGAGGGTCTGTACCTTTCTGGCGCCGAGCGTTCGGAGCACATTGGCAATTCCTTGTGACGTTGCGTAATGGCAATAGGCGCTCTGAACAAGCGACTTAGTTTCTGGCGGCGGTGGTTCGGTCCAGACCGCTTCGAACGGGAAGCGGGATTCCGAACCAGGAAGCGCCGGTTCATAGCGTGGATTGACACGGATCCATCGCCGTCCCTGCGCGATCGCTCGGCCGGCAGAAGCACAGTCAATCGGATCAGGCGAGAACGAAGCGCACACACCGGCGTCCAGTCGAGCATTCCGGAGCATGTCGATGATGCGGCCATCTTCTGACCGCCCGGCAGCGGAAAGCAGAATGCTCCCTTCCGTGTCGACCAGGCCGAGTCGGCCTTCAAGAAACAATGGATCACCAATCATCGACATGGAAGGATGGTGGCTGGCCGGGCGGTAAGGTAATGTTAGAGCGACTGCCGGCTCGTGGTTTTTTTCGCTTGGGTAAGTCCGCGGAACTTCGACAGACGCTCGAGGGGTCCAAAGCCGCAGCCGCCGACGGTCTTGCGCATGGGCAACGCCGTCGCAGATTTCGGTCCATGAGGCGGCTTCCCCATTCAGGGGTGGAACGTCCGGATGGATAATGACCATCGGGCCGTCAACCCCATCCACGGCGTGCGTTGCTGCCAACCATCCCCCGGGCCCCGGATTCTTGCCATCTCTGTTTGCTCCGATCCGCATAGTTGCCCCGAACAGTAAAGGCCCCAACAGTTGAGTCGCACCGTTTTCCTCAACCCAGAACGTCCGCGCAGCCACAAGCGCGGCGTCGGGGACGGAGTGCACCATTGCCAACAGAGTGGTGGCCGCGTCATCGCATTCGGGGTGGCCCGCAGGGTCCACCACGAGCACAGCATGGCCAGGCTGGCTGGTTCGAACTGACTGGATCTGCGCTGCCATTGGCCCGGCAAGACGGCATATCCGGATGTTGGGATGGTCATGTACGACCGTTTCTTCGGCCGAACGGAGAAACTCGGCGACAGCCGGATCGAGTTGGTTCTGGTCGGCGACGGTAAAGAAAAGGTTGTTATTGGGGCCGAGTACGGGAACAAGCCTATTTGTTGCATCCAGTACCTGCCGTAGGGTTCGGCCTTCAAGGCGCAGCATGATCGTCATGGGAAGGACTTGTTGTGCCTCGGCGCCATCATAAACTAGCGAAAAAAGTCCTGGGATGCCGATCTCGGACTCTACCACCCCGGCTGCTATTCCACACCGTGTGAGATGCGCGCCGATGGCTTTCATCGCCGATTGCATGCTCGTCTCGATGGGCGTGGCGTCGCGGCGTGTATGATGACCTCGGGCGAAGAGCGCTTCGGGAAGCCGGACAATCCGTGCGCCGGTTTCTACAATTCTCAACTGGGCATCATATTCCTCGGCCCCAGCCAGACTGTGATTAAAGCCGCCAATATGTCGCAACGTGTCGACCAAGTACCAGACCCAATCTCCTACGAAGCAACTCTCCCGTAACCGGTTGATGTCCATGCTCGGCTTTGCCCGAATAACGTGACTTTCTCCAGCGGCAACGATTTCGTCGGTGTAAATCATGGCGGGCCAATCCTGCGTGTGCAGAGCGAGCCTGGCTACTGCATCAGGCTCAATGATGTCGCCCGCCGCAATCGCCGCTACGTAAGCTGTCTCAACGTTAGACATTGCCCGGTACAGCTCAGCTTCCATGGCGTCGGCAGTGGTAAAGAAGCGCTCGAAGACGCCGAGTCCAAAACTTGAATCCGCGGCTTCTGATACACCGTAAATGCAAATAGACATGGGCATGAGCCACCCGTTCCGCAGGCTGTTCACGGTTCGGACGACCTGCTCTCTCGCCACCTCCGGCTGAACGACAATCATTACGGTTACGGGTCCACCGCCTGCCATTCCTTCCGCTTCGATCCGGCGGCGTATCCGGTTTCTTTCCGCCTCATCCCCTCGCTCGGCTGGCCGAACCGCATGAGTTGCGGTGTTACCGACGGTGGCTTGCTGTGCCGCGACCGCTTGTGCCAAGCTGACCATTTCGCCAACCCCGCGCGCAGAGCGGTTGGAACTTTTGCCCATCTCCTTCAGGAACTTGGCCATTTCCTGGACTTTCCGGCTGAAATGATCCCAGTTTTCAGGATTGGAGTTCCTGTCCTCGATCGCGCTGGCGATTCCCGCCACCAGGCCGCCAACGGCGGGATGAAGATCTACTCCATCGACCTCGGCCGAGCGACGCAAAGCCTTGGTTACGAATGCTACGGGAGCCGAATTGGGAGGGCTAAGGCCAAGCAAGTCGAGAGCCTCGTGAACCGTCCCAGTCGGGTCTGCGAGAAGGTCCTCGTAGAAAACCCAGGCGCGAGGGAAGAGGCGCGAGTGTCGTTCGGCTTCAGTAATGTAACTGGCCCAGAGTAACAGGGCGTGTGCGCGACTAAGGCCGTTCTTTTTTGCCTGACTGGACGCGATTTCGTAGGGGCTGCGGTGTGTATGAAGAACAACGGTTGCGTATCCAAGACTTTTTGCGGCCTCGGCGTATACCGGAAGAAGGCGGCATATGTGGGGGTGTTTAACCGCAACCAGCGGATCATTTTTGAATTTGGGGGCTAAGTGTTCAGACAGTTGGCGGCTTTAATCACAGTC
>JAJZCS010000051.1 GCA_021829055.1 Pseudomonadota bacterium | reverse complement strand
ACCTTCGGTCGCCCATTTTCGCCAAGGGATGATCGTGATGGTACCCCTGCATCTCGATGAGCTGCCTGGGCGACCAACTGTTAGGGAGATCGGATCGGTTCTGCGCGAACATTACGCAGGGTCACGATACGTATCAGTCCGGCGACCTGGCGCTGAACAGCGCCTCTCAGCTGAACCTATTAGCGGCTCCGACGCCATGGAATTATTTGTCTTCGAGAACGAAGCAGCAAGTCAGGCGTTGCTGGTTGCGAGGTTGGATAATCTCGGCAAAGGGGCAGCCGGAGCGGCGGTGCAGAATATCCGGCTGATGCTGGAACTGGACATAGCGGCACCCGCGCGCGCTTTTGCTTGATTGGCCACGGCATTAAACTGCAAGGCTTCCAAACTCAATGTTTTTGCTGATCAGCAAAAACCAAAGCGAACCGATTTTTATCCGCGGAACCCGTCATGTTCAATACGATGATTTTCGCGCCATCAAAAACTCGAACTTTTACGTCAGGTGCGGAACCGCCATTGTTGTATTCAATCACCACGCCACTGATTTTGGTCGGCATTCCTGAACCTCCCAATGGCCAGAACCACGCCGACGCGGCTCCTTCATTCGGGAGCATCTCATTGCAAGCAGGTAGCGTCATGTTCACTATACGTTCCCACGCCCGGTGACGTATTCCGTCGATTTGAAAGTTTCGCCCTTTCGTAGTCATTTTCATTAGCAAAGCATGAAGCAAGCAACCGCCACGCGCGATCATCTGGAACAAATTTTAGCACTCTCCGAGAGTCGATATCGGGACCGAACAACAATGTCCACACTCACGACCGACCGGACCACGCCTTCGAAGCTAACACTTCCGATGACTAAAACACGCTGAAAGTATGGCATTCCTCCTCGTGCACGATCGAGAAAAAGGCGCATGAATGCGTTCTCGAGCATCCCCCGTGGGGAGCAACACGCACAGCATATTGTACGAAGAGAGTGCGAAGTGCTGCCTATACGAACGATCGTCCCGATATCTGGAGTAGGCAAATCTCCTTCAACCAGGATGACGTCGTCCGCACCCGGAGAGCCGCTGAATACGATTGGGATACGTGAATCGCGATAATGGGATGCCATCCGTTGGATTTGGGCGCTTGTTCCTATATTGCGAGTGCCATGAGCAAAACAGATCTTCTAGATATCCTGAGTGACCGCGTTCTACTTTGCGATGGTGGGATGGGTGCACGTGTGCAGAGCTTAAATCTCGATATCACCCGAGACTACTTGGGCAAGGAGAACTGCACTGAAATACTGAATCTTTCTAGGCCAGATCTAGTCCGCGATATTCACCGGAGCTACTTCGCAGCGGGTGCGGACATCGTCGAAACCAACTCGTTTGGCGGCTCGCCCATCACGTTGGCAGAATTTGGGCTTGGCGACAGGGCTCGGGAAATCAACCGGATCGCGTCAGAGCTCGCCCACGAGGCCGCGGAAACCTTCCATGACGGGCGCCAGCGATTTGTGATCGGCTCGGTTGGACCGGGAACGAAACTCCCAAGCCTTGGCAATATTGCCTACGATCCACTGGAGATTGCTCTGACCGAACAATGTCGGGGACTGATCGACGGCGGCGCAGATGCGATCCTAATAGAAACGTGCCAAGATACGTTACAGATCAAAGCGGCGGTAAACGGCGCTAAAATTGCCAGGACCGAGCTTCACAGCAACATTCCGATTTTCGTCCAAGTAACGGTCGAAACGACGGGAACATTGCTGGTAGGGCCCGATATCGCTGCGGCCGCAACGGTTATTCATGCTCTGGATGTGCCGCTCATGGGCTTAAACTGTGCGACAGGTCCACAGGAAATGTCCGAACACGTGCGCTATCTCGCGCAGAATTGGCCAAGACTGATTTCGGTCCAACCGAACGCGGGTCTCCCAGAACTGGTTGACGGAAAAACGCATTATCCTTTGGGCGCCGAAGAACTTGCAACATGGCTGGAGCGTTTCGTCATCGAAGACGGTGTAAATCTGATCGGCGGCTGCTGTGGCACCTCGACGCCGCATATCGAGGCGATGGATACCATGCTTCGACGGCTAGGTGAACACCGCCCCTCCCCTGTCGCACGCAAGCCCGTTTGGATTCCATCGGTTGCCAGCCTGTATGGGGCCACTGCTCTGCGCCAGGAAAACGCCTACTTCTCGATCGGCGAACGGTGCAACGCCAACGGCTCCAAAAAATGGCGTGAATTGCAAGAAAAGGCCGATTGGGATGGCTGTATTATGATGGGGCGGGAGCAGATTGCAGAAGGATCCAACGCCCTCGATATCTGCACAGCTTTTGTCGGACGCGACGAGATCGGCGAAATGACTGAAGTCATCACACGTTTTACATCGTCAGTAAATGCCCCGTTAGTGATTGATTCTACAGAGACACCTGTAATCGAGGCCGCCTTGAAACTGCACGGTGGAAAGCCCGTAATCAATTCGATCAACCTTGAAGACGGAGAACATATCGCCAATGAACGACTTGGCTTGGCAAAAAAATTCGGTGCATCGGTAATTGCGTTGACGATTGATGAAGTTGGTATGGCCAAGCAACCGGAACAAAAGCTGAGGGTTGCGCACCGCTTAGTGGATCTCGCGTGCAAGCGACATGGCCTTCCACCGAGTGATTTGTTAATCGATCCGCTTACGCTGACGATCGCTACCGGCAACGAGGATGACCGCAAGCTTGGGCAATGGACACTCGAAGGCATCAAGCTTATCCGAAACGAATTCCCTGACGTTCAGATCGTTCTTGGCCTCTCTAACATCTCTTTCGGCCTCAACCCGCCAGCACGTGCGGTTCTAAATTCAGTGTTTCTCGATCATGCCCTCCGCGCCGGCATGACCGGCGCAATCGTGCATGTTTCGAAAATTCGGCCGCTGCACCAAATACCGACCGAAGAAATCGAAGTAATGGAGGACCTAATCTATGACCGGAGACGTGAAGGCTATGACCCTTTGCAGCGCGTCCTGCAAATGTTTGCCGACAGAAAAGCGATCGGGACGACAGAAAAGAAACAAGCCGGGACGATCGAAGAACGACTGAAGGACCGTATCATCGATGGCGACCGGAAAGGGCTCCCCGATGAACTGGATCAGGCGCTAACCCTATATAAACCACTCGAAATTA
Source organism: Pseudomonadota bacterium (assembly GCA_021829055.1). GTDB lineage: Bacteria > Pseudomonadota > Alphaproteobacteria > Acetobacterales > Acetobacteraceae > Acidiphilium. Next base: position 6,973 of record JAJZCS010000051.1, on the reverse strand, counting down.
TCAATGACATTCTTCTTGCGGGAATGAAGGTCGTCGGCGAATTGTTCGGCGCTGGAAAGATGCAGTTGCCGTTCGTACTCCAGTCCGCAGAAACAATGAAGGCCGCAGTCGCCTATCTAGAGCCAATGATGGAACACGTGGAGGGGCAGGAGAAAGGCACCATTGTGCTCGCCACCGTGCGGGGCGATGTCCACGACATCGGCAAGAACCTAGTCGATATAATTCTCACAAATAATGGATATCGCGTCGTAAATCTGGGCATTAAGGTTCCCGTAGCGGATATGGTTTCAGCCATGCGCGAACATAAAGCACATGCGATCGGCATGTCGGGGCTCCTAGTTAAATCCACGGTCGTTATGAAAGAAAACTTGGAAGAAATGGCAAGGAAGGGACTTGACGTTCCAGTACTGCTAGGCGGCGCGGCCTTAACGCGGAATTACGTGGAGGAAACCTGCGTCGCGGCTTATGCCGGAGGGCGAGTGGCGTACGCGCGTGATGCGTTCGACGGGCTGCATTTGATGGACAAGGTGATTGACAACCGCTTTGACGACTACCTCGCTGCACTTCAGACGAAGCGAGAAAATAAAATACGCCATGCGGCGCGATCCCATGCTCGGAACGACATGTGGGGATTTGAGCGCGTGGATGTCAACGCGGCTCGAGAAAGGCGGCAAAGGTTGACGAAAGACGTTATTGTTGCGGAACCTCCATTTTTGGGTCCTCGAATCATCGAAGCACCCGTTAAAGCGCTTGTGCCATTTGTTAATGAGCGTTCGCTGTTCCAGTTCCAGTGGGGCTTTCGCAAACAAGGAAAAACGCTCGAGGACTTCATGGGCTGGGCACGGCAGGAGTTGCGCCCGATCATGAAGAGGATGCTCGCGTTATGCGAAGCTGAAGATATTCTCAGGCCATGTGCCGCCTACGGATATTGGAAGGCGGCCGCTCAATGCAATACCGTGATCTTGTTCGAACCCGATGGAACCACCGAAGTGGCGCGATTCGTGCTGCCCAGACAGCCTCGTGACAATGGCGAATGCATTGCTGATTTCTTCCGCGACATTGACGACCCGGAACGCGATGTTATCGCATTGCAAGTAGTCACCGTGGGATCAAAGGCTTCCGAGGTTGCACGCCAGTGGTTCGAAGGAAACCGCTATCAAGACTATCTCTACCTGCACGGTCTGTCCGTAGAAATGGCGGAGGCCATGGCCGAGTACACTCATAAACGGATCCGAGCAGAACTCGGTTTCGCTGGCGAGGATAATCGCAATATAGAAAAGATGCTCTCCCAAGGTTATCGTGGTTCGCGGTATTCTTTCGGGTATCCTGCCTGCCCGAGGCTTGAAGATCAGAAGCAGATCTTGCACTTGCTTAGTGCCGGGCGGATTGGCGTTTCGCTGTCAGACGAGTTCCAGTTACACCCGGAACAGTCGACGAGCGCCATGGTCGTTCTAAATCCACATGCGAAATATTTCACCTTATGAGGGCCAAGCCTGCCTTCTCTCAGACGTCAATTTCGGATACTTTCGCTGCATGATCTTGTATAAAGCGAAAGCGCAATTCTGGCTTTCGGCCCATCAGACTTTCGATGCGATCCGCGGTGTCGGCATTTCGGTCAGGTGCAGCGACTACACGCAATAATACACGCTTCGATGGTGCCATCGTGGTATCCCTCAGTACTGCCGGCGGCATCTCGCCCAAGCCCTTGAACCGGCTGATTTCCACTTTTGCACTCGATTTGAACTCTGATTTCAGTTTGCGTTCGCGGTCAGCGTCATCCATCGCATAGATTGATCTACCCCCCTGTGTGAGCCGATAAAGCGGCGGTTGGGCAAGATAAATATGACCATGCCGTATTAATTCAGGCAATTCACGGTAGAAAAATGTCATTAAAAGTGATGCAATATGAGCCCCGTCAACGTCCGCATCGGTCATAATAATGATCCGCCCGTAACGGAGTCGATCGAGCCGAAAACGATCACCAATACCACAGCCCAACGCTTCAGTAAGATCTCTTAACTCCTGGTTCTGCCTGAGCTTTTCCGCAGACGCTGACGCAACGTTCAGTATCTTGCCTCGCAATGGAAGAATAGCCTGTGTTTCGCGATTGCGAGCCTGTTTGGCGGAGCCACCCGCAGAATCGCCTTCCACGATAAAAATTTCAGTGTCGTCACGGTCTCCGCACGTACAATCTGCCAGCTTCCCGGGCAGGCGAAGCCGATTGGTTGCAGACTTTCTGGGCGTTTCCTTGGCCTCCCGCCGCCGGATGCGATCTTCGGCGCGCTCGATGAAATGTGCAAGAAGCGCGTCGGCAGTCACCGGATCGCCTGCAAGAAAATGCTCGAAACGATCCCGTAAGGCGGCCTCCGTAAGCTTCTGAGCCTGTGGCGAGGCAAGCCTGTCCTTGGTTTGGCCTTGGAATTGAGGATCCCGGATAAACAATGAAAGCTTGGCCGAGAGAGTTCCCATGACGTCTTCGGCGGTTACCGCACCGACGCGTTTGTTTCCTCGCTGTTCGCCAAAGCCACGCAGCGCTTTGAGCAGAGCAGCGCGAAAGCCGGCTTCGTGCGTTCCACCTTGAGGGGTAGGGATCGTATTGCAATAACTGGCAAGCGACGATGCTCCGCCATCAATCCAAGCGCAGGCCCATTCAAGCTTGCCGGCGTGAGCCGGCAACGGCGCTTCACCGGACCAAACCGACGTGATTAGAGCCGGACTTGCCCCAAGTTCATCAGCAAGTGAGTCCGCTAAGCCACCCGGAAAATGGAGTTCCCCTGTCGTTGGAACATCAGAGTTCACGGGAAGCAGGGACAGCTCGCAGAACCAACGAATACGGACCCCGCGGAAAAGGTAGGCCTTAGAACGACAAAGCCGATAGAGCAGCTGCGGATTAAACGACAGGGCACCAAAAATCTCGGGGTCGGGCCGGAAACGGATGAGTGTGCCACGCCGGTTCTGGATTGGGCCAGCATTGACGAGTTTGGTCATTGGCTTGCCCCGGGCGTAGCTCTGCACCCAGAGCGTACGGTCGACCGCGACCTCGACTTCTAGTTTTTCCGCGAGCGCATTGACCACGGAACTGCCGACCCCATGAAGGCCGCCTGCGGTGTTGTATATCTTGCCAGAAAATTTGCTTCCAGAGTGCAGCGTGGTGAAAATGACTTCGAGGGCGGATTTGTTCTTAAATTTCGGGTGCGGATCCACCGGAATTCCACGCCCGTTGTCACGCACGGACAGCCAGTTACCGACCCCAAGACTCATTTCTATAATGGTCGCGTGACCCGCAACCGCCTCATCCATTGCATTGTCTAGCAGCTCAGCCGCGAGATGATGAAGAGCAGCTTCGTCGGTACCACCGATATACATGCCTGGGCGGCGCCGGACCGGCTCAAGTCCCTCAAGAACCTCAATGTCCTTGGCCGAATAATCGTTGCTGGGTGCCTGATGTTCGAAGAGATCGTGCGCCATGGGTTTCGTTGTTGATGCCACTCGGATTGGGGTGAGGAAATGGAACTGCGTTATGGATGCGTATCTCGATATCAACGATCGGCCCTGCGAGAAAGGGCTCTGCAACAATAGCCCACTTTGCCCGGCTGAGAGCACCGCGCGCGACGATATCATGCGCGGCCCAAATGACTCGCATGTCGAATGGGTGTGTCTGTCCATGAAGCGTCAGCGTTCCAGCAAGCCCGCCTTGAACACAATGCCCATCGTAACGCATGAACGGATCCGCCTTTGGATCTAGAAAGCGAGGAGCTAAGATGCTCTCGCGGATTGCGGCGTCATGTACCCAGAGGCTTCTGACTGCAACCCTGACCGTGACCTCGCAGGAAGCCAGATTGGCTCGATGAAGTACAATTTCTCCACTAAAACTTCTAAAATCCCCCTGGATCGGAAATATGGATAGAATAAAGGCGCGAAACCCAAGCACGGTATCGCTCGGGTTAAGCGAGTACGTTACCTCCGGCAAGGCGGCAAGAGGGAACGACATAATCCCGAGAATGGCCATCAGGCCGAGCCAACGGCATCGCATGAGACGTCAAATAGTGCGCGAGAGTGTCCTTACACCCACTGGTTCCCGATCGTCGCCACTAACGCATTACCGATTTTTTATTAGCCGCGTTGACGATCGCAGCAGCGGTAGCGAAAGCATGATCTGCGTCAATCGTACTGGTGTCGAGCACATGAGCGTCCAGGGCCGGACGCATCGGCGCAGCATCGCGGGTACGGTCAGCCTCGTCCCTGGCCTCCAGATCGGCTTGAACAGCTTCAAGTGTCGTCCGTGTACCTTGAGCCAAGCGTTCGGCGTAGCGACGGCGGGCACGCTCCCGAACTGATGCCGTGAGAAACAGTTTGACGTCCGCATTCGGGAAGACAATGGTGCCGATGTCGCGGCCGTCGAGAACGGCACCAGTAGTGCCAGCAAAGCCTCTCTGAAAATCCAGCAACGCTGCCCGCACCGGCGCGAGCGAGGCAACGATGCTCGCGGCACGATCAACTTCGGGCGTCCGGAGATCGGCACGATCAAGATCAATTCTAGTAAGACTACGTGCCTCTTCCGTGGCAGCGCCGACATCCGCGGGATCAGCGCGGTGATCCAGAACGCGACGCGCGACAGCACGGTACAGCAAACCGGTATCGAGATAGGGCAAGTTGAAAGCCGCAGCCAAACGGCGAGCAAGCGTGCCTTTACCTGAGGCCGCCGGTCCATCGATTGCAATGACAATCGGTTTCATGTGTTTCCGCCCCACGTCTCGATAGAGCCGCCTATTTTATTCATCAGTTCAATGAACCCTGGGAAGCTGGTATCGATAAAACGTGAGTCGTCAATCGTGACGGGCTGGTGAGCAGCCAGGCCGAGTACGAGGGCGCTCATGGCCACCCGATGGTCCATGTGCGTCGTAACGACGCCGCCGCCTAGGCTAGCGACACCGCCGGTGATGACGAGGTCGTCCTCGTCGATGATGACCGCGACGCCGTTGGCACGCAGCATATTGGCAACGGCAGTCAAGCGGTCGCTTTCCTTCAATCGCAACTCGCCCAAGCCCCGCAGACGCGAGCGACCACGCGCAACCGCGCACGCAATCGCCAGAATGGGATATTCGTCAATCATGGAGGGAGCACGCTCGGCAGGCACGTCGACACCGTGAAGATCGGACGCAGTAACGATCAGATCTGCAAGCAGCTCCCCTCCCGCCTCGCAAACATTGGCCATCACCAGATCAGCACCCATTTCACGTAACGTCGTGAACAAGCCTGTGCGCAGCGGATTGACTCCAACCCTCTCGATCGTGAGCCGCGACCCCGGAATAGACAACGCGGCAACAACTGGAAAGGCTGCCGAAGAGGGATCGCCAGGTACAATCACGTCCGCTGCGGTCAATTCCGGCTGACCCACCAGCTGTATCATCCTACCCCCTCCATGTGCTTCAACACGGAGTGACGCACCAAAATGCCGAAGCATGTTCTCGGTATGATCACGAGTACGTTGTGGCTCCTCGATTTCGGTAACACCCCGAGAATTGAGTCCAGCGAGTAACAAGGCGGACTTCACCTGAGCGGATGCCACAGGAAGACAGTATGTGAGCGGCAACGATTCTGCAGTGCCGTGGATCGCGAGCGGCAACCGGTCGCCTGCCCGTGCAGAAAACCGTGCACCCGTTCCAGTCAAAGGTTCAATCACCCTGCGCATCGGCCGGCGCCGGAGTGACGCATCGCCGGTCAACACGGCGAATAGATCGTGGCTTGCAAGAATGCCGCATAATAAGCGGGCTGCAGTACCGGAATTGCCCATATCCAGAACGTCGTCCGGGTCGCGAAGAGCGCCAAGGCCGACTCCTGCTACGCGCCACTGACCACAAGCCTCATGGATGATTTCAGCCCCGAGCGCGCGCATGGCTGCGACCGTCCGCAGCACGTCCTCGCCTTCAAGTAACCCCGTTACCTGGGTCTCTCCAACCGCCAGAGAGGCAAGCATAATGGCACGGTGGGAAATTGACTTGTCACCTGGCACGCGGATCGTGCCCGCCAGCGGAGTGACCGGACGCTTCGCGCGCCCAGGCCTTAAGGAATTACTGCTCATGAGAGGGGCGCTTAGCATGACACATGACGTTTGACATAGCCGCCAATGGGTGGCATGGCGCGCGCCCTGAAGCAGGGATTCGAACTCTCGACGAGGCAGACATGGCAAAGCCGGAACTTGGTGAAAAACACACATGTGCGTCTTGCGGGGCGCGGTTCTTCGATCTCGGCAAGGAGCCCGCGATCTGCCCTAAATGTGGGACGGAACAGCCTATCGAACCTCCGAAGCTGAAGCGCGCGGCGCCGATGCCGGATGAAACGAAGAAACCGGCCAAGCAGGCTGCAGAGGAAACGGAAGAAACAGATGTTGATGATGCTGTCGACACCGGAGACGATGATATCCTCGAAGATGCTGATGAAATTGACGACTCTGATGAAATAGATGCCGACATTGAAGTAGAACGCGACTCTGAGGACACGGAACGATAACAACGAATGTTTCAGGCTCGCAACACGACAAAAGGGTCAGTACAGGCTACGATATCTGGCTCTTAGAACCTGACTCTGAAGGGTAGTATTTCGATCTCTGGCGTACGATTTTTCTTGTGAGCGGGGGGAGTGTTGGGTGAAGAGCACCCCTGCGGTTGCGCTGGCGATGGTTGTTTCGAGATCCCTGGTGAGGCGGCGGCATCGGCTGAGCCGGGCAAAGGTTCTCTTGACGACCCATCGGCGCGGCAGGAGTTCAAATCCTTCTGCGGTGTCGGAGCGCTTGACGGTTTGGATGGTCCATTTCCCGATTTTGTCGAGGTGTCCGTTCAGTTGGTTCGGCATAGCCCCTCTTGGCGAAGGCATGCCGCAGCTGCGGGTAGCACGTGCGGAGGGACTTGAGCACCGCGGGCGCGCCATCGCGATCTTGAACATTGGCGGGATGGACAACCAGTCCGGCCAGGTT
>JAJZCS010000050.1 GCA_021829055.1 Pseudomonadota bacterium | reverse complement strand
TGGTGATGTTGTCGGGGATGATCAGCCGCTCGCCGGCCTGATGGCCATCCGGCGCCGTCGCAGGCGAGAGGCAATACGCACCTTGGCTCACCTGCGTGCTGATTTCGGCCAGGTTCTCGTTCATGGCTGACGGCGGGGATGATGATCGTGGCTCCCACGCCGCGCGTCGGGCCGATGGCGCCGAAGATGCGAACGGAATCATGGCGGTTGTCGCCCAGCATGGATGGACGCGAGCCAATGGGCGGCGAGACATATTCGATCGACCCTTTCTGGCCGACACGGGCTTCGTCTGGAACCAGACCTCGATCACCTTGTCCCGTACCGTTTGCCGGCAGGGCATCCAGTCTCAGGCTGCTGAAGCTTTTTTAAAAGCCTCCTGGGCAGCGGCCTCTTTCGGGGTGAGAGGGCCGCGCCTGAAGCCGCGTCAGCTTCAACTGGCGAAGCCACCGGCCAATGGTGCGTTCCGTTGGTTCAGCCGAAAACCGGCGGCCAGCCTGAGCCTGGATGTTTTGCCGGCATGGGTGACCGACAAGCCGATTGAAGTCTGGTTCCAGGACGACGCCAGGGTCGGCCAAAAAGGTTCGATTGAAGAGGTCTGGGCACCGATCGGATCGGGCCCGCCGATGGTGCGCGACAACCGCCATGATTCGGTTCACATCTTCGGCGCGATCTGCCCGCGCGTTAATATCATAAGGTCGTTGTCGTCCATGCAAGATTTATAAGCCGTTAAACCAACTGTTGGATTCCATCGAGAAGGGTTACCCAACCGTTGTCATCCCGCCCATATAGGGCCGCAAAACGTCAGGAATGGTTATCGATCCATCCGCGTTCTGGTAGTTCTCCATTAATGCGATCAACGCTCGCCCTACCGCGACGCCCGAGCCGTTCAACGTGTGGACAAATTCAGGTTTCGCCGGCTTCGTACCGACGTGAGCAGGACGGTAACGCGCGTTCATCCGTCGTGCCTGAAACGTACGGCAGTTTGAACAGGAAGAGATTTCGCGATAGATTCCTTGCCCAGGCAGCCATACTTCCAGATCATAGGTCTTGGCCGAGGAGAAGCCGGTGTCGCCTGCGCAGAGCAACATTCGGCGGTACGGTAGCTGTAGTCGTTCCAGAACCGTCTCGGCGCAACGGGTCATGCGCTCGTGTTCATCTGCGCTCATTGGAGGGGTCGTGATGGAGACCAATTCGACTTTCGAGAACTGGTGCTGGCGTAGCATGCCTCGAGCATCCCGGCCTGCCGCTCCGGCTTCGGAACGAAAACATGGCGTAAGCGCAGTGATCCGGACCGGTAGTTTAGCAAAATCAACGATTTCATCGGCCACAAGATTCGTCAGTGGCACTTCGGCAGTCGGGATCAACCAACGACCGTCCGTTGTCCGGAACAAATCGTCGGCAAATTTTGGCAATTGCGCGGTCCCAAAGACGGCCGCATCGTTGACGAGCAACGGAGGCGACACCTCTGTGTAGCCGTGTTCCTGCGTGTGGAGATCAATCATGAACTGGCCTAGGGCACGCTCCAACCTAGCGAGATGACCGCGCAGCACGGTAAAGCGGCTACCCGCAATCTTTGAAGCGGCGGCGAAGTCCATTAAGTTCAGCGCCTCACCGATCTCAAAGTGGTGCTTCGGTGCAGTGTCAAACGTTCGGATATGACCCCATGACTTGATCAAAACATTATGGGACTCATCACGCCCATCCGGAACATCAGGCTCAAGAATATTTGGTAGTGCCGCAAGCCGGTGGTGAAGCGCTGTTTCAATTTCACCAACTTTTGCAGTTAGCGCATCAATCTGCTGGCGGATGGAGCTGCCCTGCGCTTCGAGCTCTGCCGTATCACAACCATTCCGTTTTTCTACGCCGATTTGCTTGGCGAGTTGGTTTCGTTCGGTCTGTAGAGTCTGCAACGTGCTGAGTACCTGTTTCCAGCGGTTGTCTAGGTCAAGCAATGCCTCACCAGCTGCATCAAGGCCCCGTTGGGTGAGAGCCATGTCAAACGACGCCAATCCTAAAGCACGGACATCGTGAATATCATGCATCAGAAATAGTCCCGCTCTTTGGTTCAACTATTTTTACAGCGAAAATTGAAATCTCGAAGAGAGCGACAAGTGGCAGAGCGAGTCCGGTCATGGTGAACACGTCGGGCGGAGTCAGAATTGCAGCAACGATGAAGCATCCGACATACGCGTATCGCCGATACTTTTTCAACCCGGCTGCTGTGACAATACCAACGCGCCCGAGTAGGGTCAGCAACACCGGCAATTCGAAGCACAAGCCGAACGCAAATATCAGCTTCATGACTAAGTTGAGGTACTCCGAGACGCGCGGCAAAACATCGATTTGCAGCCCACCATTTTGTCCTGTCATCTGAAAACTCAGGAAAAACCGCCATGCGTTGGGAAAAATCACGTAATAGGCGAGTGCGCCACCGGCAAAGAACAGGACTGGCGTGGCCACGAGGAATGGCAGCAGCGCCCGCTTTTCGCTGCGATAAAGACCAGGCGCGATAAAGAGCCAAATTTGCGAAGCGATGACCGGAAACGAAAAGAACGCAGCCGAGAAAATCGCGACCTTTACGTAGGTGAAGAACGCCTCGTACAGGGCGGTATACACCAGTTCCGGCTTTTGCCCCCGCTCCTTGAGGAGTTGTACTAGAGGCTGCGCCAGAAACCGATAAATCTCGCTGGAGAAGTAATAAGAGATCAAAAAGGCGCCGAGAAACGCCAGTGCTGACCACAGCAAACGCCGCCGCAACTCGGAGAGGTGGTCGAGCAAGGGCATCTCCTTGTCGTTGATTTCATCCTTGCTCCGGGAATCGTGTGAGGCGTTGGGCTCGATATCCATTGCGTCTTCTACCAGATTCGCGTGCCGGGCGGGATGAAGGCAGGAATTTGACGCTGCCGAGCCGCTGCCGGTGGAATGAAGTGCGGCAAGCCGGCTGGAACCGCTGTGGTGGTGTCGTCCACAGGCTCGTGCAATGAGAGGTCTTCGTCGTGCGTCACGACCCCGGTCTGGGGTGAACTGATTGCATCTGTTGCCGGATCGAGTGCGTGTCGGAGGTCGCCTTCCGGGTCGATGTGACGCTCAACTGCGGCTCCTAGATCGAAATTACGGAGGTTGCGCAACTCGCTGGCTACATCTTGCAGGTCGACTTCACGCATCAACTCGTTGATATGGCCTTGAAACTCGCTTGCCAAGCTACGCATTTTCCGCAAGGCTGCGCTCATAGAGCGAATTGCGATCGGCAAGTCTTTGGGCCCGATGACGACGAGCGCCACGACCATGATAACACCAATCTCTGCCCAGGAAAATCCAAACATTCTCACTCGCTTGTAACGGAGCCTCTGCTAGCAGCATGAGGCTGTAGGTCAAGGATCAGCAGTCAGTGGCTTGACTTCGGCATCGGTGCCTATGTTCTGCTCCTCTTCCAAGTCACGGTTTTCAGCTCCCTCACCCTCCGAGGGAGGGGGAGCTGTTGCCGCGTCGAGCAAAAGGTCTTCACGTTTCGGTAGATCTTGAAGGCTTCGTAGGCTGAAAGCCGCAAGAAAGTGTGCTGTTGTTGCCCAGAGTGTTGGCCTCCCTGGTGTTTCCTTGTGCCCGCACGGGGTAACCAGGTCGGCCTGCAATAGGGCATCAAGAGTTGCTTGGCCCAGGCTGGCTCCTCTGACTTGCTCGATCTCGTTACGGGTGACGGGCTGATGATACGCGATGATCGCTAAAGTCTCCATCACCACACGCGGCAAGCGCCGCGGCACTTCGATGATTTTGCGCAGCGCCATGGCGAGATCTGGGGCAGTTCGAAACATGAACCCGCCACCAACGTCAACCAGTTCTACGCCACTACCGTCGTAGCGCGCCCGCAACGCTGCGATGGTGGCTTCGATGTCGGTATCTTCAGGTGCTAAATTCGCAAGACTGCGAAGCTTGACTGGTTCGCGGCTGGCAAAAATGGCCGCTTCGATCAGGCGCTCCGCGTAAGGGCGTTCGGTCATTCGTCCTCCGCAGCGGGGGGATCGGTGCGACGCAACTCGATCGCTCCGAAGGTTTCAGTCTGGCGCAACAATACGTGACCACTCCGCGCCAGCTCGAGACTGGCCATAAACGTGCTCGACAAAGCTGCTCGGGACGCAAGCGGGTCAGAATACTGCTCTGGCAGAAATCGTGACAAATCTGTCCAATCGGGTGTGCTATGCAACTGTTGGAATAAAAATTGGAGGGCTTGTTGGACGGACCAGAAACGCATCGGCTTCGGCTGGTACGGAACCGAGGCCGTGCCACGGCTTCGGGCCGCAAGATAAGCACTGAGAAGGCCTGAGATACTGACGCGGAGTCGCGAGCGGTCGATCTCTGTCAAATCCTCCGACTTGCCGCGGGCAAATACATCCTGATTGAGGAGAGGACGCGTGCCAAGCCAAGCAGCCGCAGAGTGGATGAGTTCAAGCTGCCTCAACTTCTCAGCAAGATTGTGGGCAGCATCCTCGCCCTCTTCTTCCTGCGGTTTGTCCTGAGGGAGAAGGAGACGTGACTTGAGCCATGTAAGCCACGCCGCCATCACGAGCCAATCGGCGGCCAGCTCAAGCCGTAGATGCCGGGCATTTTCAATAACGGCGAGGTATTGTTCTACCAGAGCCAGGATTGAGATCCGGGCAAGATCGACTTTCTGGGCCCGTGCTAGGTCGAGCAACAGATCGAGCGGGCCTGCGAAGCCATCAAGATCAAGAATCAGCGAGGGGTTAACGGACCGCTCTTCTTGCGGATTTTCTGATTCAGAAACGAGCGCCATGAACCCCTGCAGTTGCGAGTATTGCTTCAGCGACCGCAGGCACGAGTGTGTTCAGCAGGCTGCCAACTGGATCAAATTTAATTCCCGCCGCTCCAAGCACGCCGGGAAGAACGAAGATCGCCAGCAGAATTGCCAAGATACCCACACGCTCCACTTGCGCCAGCGCACGTGCCAGCGGCATTGGCAGAACGCCGACGGCGATGCGACCACCATCGAAGGGCGGTAGCGGGATCAGATTAAAAAGGCCCAAAACGACATTAAAGAGTACGAAATCCGCGAAAAAAATCGCCGATGCTCCGCGTGTACCGAAAATTGCGAGGCCGAATGCACCCACCAGCGCTAGAAAAAAATTCATTACTGGCCCTGCTGCGGCGACCAACGCCATGCCACGGCGCGGATTCGTGAACTGACGAGCATCCACCGGGACTGGTTTAGCCCAGCCAAACATGAAAGCTACGCGACCGATCATCACCAGTTGGCTGATCAGCAAGACGAGCGGTACGACAATCGTCCCATACCGATCGATATGGCTAAGCGGATTTAGCGATAGCCGTCCAGCACGAGCTGCTGTGTGGTCGCCTAGCGCTAAAGCTGCAAAACCATGTGCGAGCTCGTGCAGGATAATGGCGAGCCCGGCGGCGATTACGCCGAGCACGATCGCGCGCAGACTCTCGAAGGTCATTACGCGTTCACTGCTAGCATGTTGGCAGAAAGCTCAGGAGCATTCTTTTTTAGGCTGACCAACCGCGTCATGTCGAAGGCAAAACAAGCCTCGAGGACAGCGCGATTACCCGGCAGGTCCCCAGGACAATAGAGGGCAAGGTCGCAGCCCGCGGTAAGTGCACCCCGGGCCCGAGTAGCGGGATCACCGGTCAGTGCGCCCATTGCTAGATCGTCACTGATTAGTATACCTTGGAATCCGATCCGGCGGCGGATCACGTCATCTATGACCCGGCGTGACAAGGTCGCCGGCAAGTCCTTGTCCCACATTTCATAAACGACATGAGCAGTCATTGCCCAAGGTAGTCCGGCATTGGCGGCAAATGGTGCAAGATCTGCATCCAGATTGCTGGCCGTGATCCGTGGTAAGCCGGTATGGCTGTCAACCGTCGCCTTCCCGTGGCCGGGTATGTGTTTCATTGCCGGCTGAACTCCTTGAAACTGAATCCCCCAGGCGATGTCAGCGCCGAGGACACCCACCGCAACTGGATCGTTACTGATCGCGCGATCCCCGATCACGGGATTTGCGCCTTCTGCCGGGACATCCAGCACGGGAGCTGTCACGACGTCGATCTCAGCTTCCCGCGCCAGCACGCCGAGTGCTGCGCCATGCGCCCTTGCGGCACGGCGTGCGGCATATTGGTCGTTCCGCCAGAGTGTGCCGAGAGTTGCGGGCGCCGGCAGGCTGGGCCAGTGAGGAGGCCTCAAGCGGCTTACGCGCCCGCCTTCTTGGTCAATCATCAAAACGGCTGCTTCCGGTAGCCTATCGCGAAGCTGGGTCACCAGTTGCTCCAGTTGAGGAGGATCGACAATATTCCGGGAGAACAGGATGACGCCTGCTGGTGGTAAAGCGGCGAGCAGATCAGACTCGTCACTCGTTAGACTGGTTCCTGAAATGCCGACAACCGCCGCCTTCGTTTTGGAAGTGCTCATATTTTTGGCCGATAGCATGAAATGCCACTTTTGCGGAGCCGGGCACAAAATCCAATTGCATCGGCATCCGTTGGAAAGCCGAGTCGGACCTGGTAAAAGGTCTTTCCATCGATTGTTGCCCGGACAATTTCCGGGGATTTGTTGGCCAGTAGCGCTGGTGCACGCGCGGCGAGTTTGCGCCATGCGTTTTGTGCGTCCTGTGGTGTTGGCAGGGCGGCGAGTTGAACGACGTTTTGACGGGTTTCGTCAGTCAGGGTCGCTCCATTGGTTGACGGGGTGGGTGGTTTCGATGATGTCGCTAGTGCTGTTAGCCCAATTGACCGTGTCTTTTCCTGCGTTTTGACGACCGGTACACGTGGGGCTGCTGCACCAACAGGTGCTGGCGGCGGTGAGCGAGTAAGCGCGGCAACATCGGGTACCGGTGGTAAGGGGGCTAATCGCGGTATTGGCGCTGATGGCAGGCCGGACATAATTTGCTCGTGAGCGCCCGGTACCTGCAAGCCGCCTGGATCGACAGGCTTCGTCCGCATAGGGCCGGGAGGTGGCTTGATAACCGGCGGTGGCCCAAGATCAGTATGTATTCCACTCCAAACAATTGCCAGACCAATCAGCGCAAATCCAATCCCGCTTGCGGCCACGACTATCCGCCGCGTTGCGGCGTCAATGCCTCGTGGGCGGGTGCGCGGCGTCACATAAGGCGGGACGTCAATATCGGGGTCCTCCATCGGGTCTGCTTTCTCCTCGGTTCAGCGCATCTCCTCGACAGGTGTAACGCCCATCACGGCAAGACCGGATCGTATTACCGCAGCTGTCGCCGCAACCAGGGCGAGGCGGGCACGTGTCGCATTCGTCGCCTCGATCTGAATAAAACGCAATGTCGCGTCGCTATGGCCGCAATTCCATAGGGCATGAAAATCGCTGGCCAGATCATAAAGATAAAAGCCAATTCGATGTGGTTCGCGTGCGGTTGCTGCGGACTCCACCAAGCGAGGCCAGGCCACCAGGCGGCGAATTAAACAGAGTTCTTCCGGTGCAGTCAGAAAACTCAAATCCGTGGCGGCGAGGGCTTCATCGTCCGTCGGTCCGAGTTGTGGCATGGAGGCCGCGATCCGCAGCACAGAGCGGCAACGCGCATGGGCATATTGAACGTAGAAAACCGGATTTTCCCGAGTTTGTGCTACAGCGGAGTCGAGGTCAAACTCCATCTGCGCGTCGGGCTTGCGCATAAGCATGATGAATCGGACGACATCCGGCCCGACCGATTCAATCAAGTCCCGCAATTCGACGTAGGTGCCTGCGCGCTTGCTCATTCGCATAGGCTCACCGTTTTGTACGACGCGTACAATCTGGCAGATCACCACATCTAACGACGCGTTTCCATCTCCGAGTGCACGGACGGCAGCTTGCATGCGCTTGATGTAGCCGCCGTGGTCGGCTCCCCAAACATCGATCATTGTATTGAAGCCACGTTCTATCTTATTAGCATGATATGCAACGTCGTTCGCGAAGTATGTGTTGCTCCCATCGGATTTCTGTATTGGTCTGTCAACGTCATCACTAAACTCTGTGGCGCGGAACAGTGTCTGTTGACGTGGTTCCCAGTCATCAGGGATCTTGCCTTTCGGGGGAGCGAGCACTCCTTCGTAGAGTAAGCCCCGGTCACGGAGTTTGCCGAGGGCTTGACGGACGCCGCCCGCTTCGACGAGCGCCCGTTCGGATGTAAAGACGTCATGCGCCACGCCGAGGGCCGTAAGGTCTTCCTTGATCAGTACCAGCATCTTGGTAACAGCGAAATCGCGAAAGACATTCAGCCATTCGTGTTCCAGGGCGTTCACAAACTGGTGGCCGTGGGCGTTGGCGAGAGCTTCCCCCACAGCCGAGAGGTACGTCCCTTTGTACTGCAGTCCGCCAGGAACCGACGCGGCATATGTTGCGGCCTGTCCATTTAATCCTAACGCGGTCAAATAACGAGCGTAAACCGAGCGGGCTAAGGCAATCACCTGCGCTCCCGCGTCGTTCACATAGAATTCCTTGGTGATTTTGTAGCCAGCTTTGCTAAGTAGGTTTGCTAGAGCATCTCCGACGATGGCGCCACGGCAATGGCCTACATGAAGCGGCCCCGTGGGGTTGGCCGACACGTATTCGATGTTGATTCGTTGGCCGCGTCCGAGCGTGCTTGCGCCATACGCCGCTCCTGCCCTTAGGATGATAGGGATCTGAGTCCGCAGGACTGCTTGGTCGAGCGTCAGATTGACAAAGCCTGGACCGGCTGCTTCCGCTCCGGCGATTTGGGACCGGAGCATGAGACGGGCGGCTAGGGCGGAAGCGATCTCACGCGGCGGACTGCCGAACGGCTTCGCCGCAATAAGGGCCGCATTTGTTGTTACGTCTCCGTGGGTCGTGTCGCGGGCGGGTATGACCTCGATGCGCTCGAGTACATCCTGACGGAGCGCGGGGCAAAGAAGCAAGACTTCATGGAGCACTATTTCGCGCAAATCGGCAAACAGATTCTCAGCCATCTTATAACCTCAGGCAGCAGAATGGGGATCGAAGAGCCTGCGATGCTCATCGAGCGCAAAACGGTCGGTCATTCCAGCGATATAGTCCCGTACGATCTCTGCCGTCACCATTGTCCCGGGAGGACCAGCGCGATCACGCCAGTCGCCGCGCAACAGGTCTGGTCGTTCCACAAAGAGCTGCGCCATGTCCCGGACGACCAGCTCCACTTTGCGCGTCATCCGGTTGACATGCCAATGCCGATACATTCGCTCATTGAGAAATTCACGGATTGCCTGATTGGCTCGGCCAAGATCCTCGGCAAAGCCAATCACGGGCCCGGCAGCTCTGCGGATGTCGTCGCTGGAGGTGGGGCCCAGAGTGGAAATACGCCTACGACTTTCGGCCAGCGTCCCTGTGACAAAACTACCGATTACCTGCCGCACGGTATGGGCTCGAATCCGTGGAACCTCGTCACTGACGGCCTTTGCTTCAGAAAGCGCTTCTCCGACAACGGGAATCGGCCCGAGATCATCGGTGCCAAACAAACCGGCGCGCCAGCCGTCATCAAGGTCGTGCGCGTGATAGGCGATATCGTCGGCGAGCGCGGCCACTTGCGCTTCGGCCGAAGCCTGTCGCGATAAATCCAGCTGAAATGCCCTGTCGAACATGACGATGTAGTCAGGCGGTTCCTCCGGGGGGCCATTATGTTTTGCAATACCTTCGAGTGTTTCCCAGGTCAGGTTCAGCCCGTCGAAACCTGCATAGCGATGCTCGAGTAGCGTCACAGTTCGCAGGCTTTGCGCGTTATGGTCAAATCCCCCATAGTCAATCAGCGCCG
The DNA here is from genome assembly GCA_021829055.1 of Pseudomonadota bacterium. Lineage (GTDB taxonomy): Bacteria > Pseudomonadota > Alphaproteobacteria > Acetobacterales > Acetobacteraceae > Acidiphilium. The sequence goes on along the minus strand of JAJZCS010000050.1, from coordinate 482 downwards.
CATTCAGCCCTGCCTCACCGGCGTGGCCAAAAGGCGGGTGTCCCAAATCATGGGCTAGGGCGAGAGCTTCCGTCAGATCTTCATCGAGCCCAAGCCCACGTGCAATCGATCGGGCAATTTGCGCCACTTCGAGTGAGTGGGTCAGACGTGTTCGGTAGAAATCGCCTTCGTGGGTGATAAAGACCTGCGTCTTGTACTGCAGCTTTCGAAAGGCACCAGAATGCAGGACGCGGTCACGGTCGCGCTGAAAGGATGACCGTGTCTGGCTGGCGGTTTCAGTGAATTGCCGACCGCGGGGCCGTTGGGGGTCCGAAGCGTATGGAGCGAGGTGCATGTCCCTCGCTTACAGGACTCGGTTGATGTCTCCAAGCTCGTCCGACGTTCGGCGCGCCCTAGTTGGTGGCTTCTAGCTCAGAATGGCGAAAATCCTAGCATTTTCCGGCATACTGAGCCCATAACTGAGGGCAGGTTAGGTGTTTAGC
>JAJZCS010000049.1 GCA_021829055.1 Pseudomonadota bacterium | reverse complement strand
CCCACAAGCGTAGGTCACAGAATCACACCCAACCAAATTCCCCCCCCCGAAGAGTCAAAGATCGCCTCGACTGGTATAAGACCATCCCTCCCCCTCGACGGGTGTTCAGCGAAAGCCTCCACTGGTCGGCCGAACGAAGCGAGGCTCCTACCGAACTCCCTGCTGTACCGCGGATCGGACCAAACACATCATTCTTCTCCCGCGCTTCGTCCGCCAACGACTCGTGTCTCCGTGCGTAGCGTGACAAACTCTTCCGCCGCAGTCGGATGAATGCCGAGTGTCCGATCATAATCCGACTTCGTGGCGCCTGCAGTCATAGCCACTGCCAGACCCTGAACAATCTCCGGTGCATCCTCGCCCATCATATGCGCACCGATGACGACATCACTATCGCCATCCACAACAAGTTTCATCATCGTTCGCCGGTGCTTTCGCCCGGAAAGCGAGTGCCGCATCGGCGTGAACTGCGTCAGGAAGATTCTCGAACCGGACGGCGCCATATCTTCGCCTACTCCGACCGTCGCAACCGGCGGAATCGAAAAAATAGCGGTCGGCACATTAGCGAGGGAAACATGACGGGCCTTGCCACCAAAGAGCGTATCGGCAAGTGCATGCCCTTCAGCTGTAGCGACCGGTGTGAGATTCAACCGATCGGTCACGTCGCCAATGGCAAAAATATGCGGGACGCTGGTCTGGTACCGCGCATTAATCGAGATTGCGCCACTCGACGTGACTGCAACCCCAGCACGCTCAAGGCACAGCCGGGCTACATTGGGCGCCCGGCCGGTTGCCATCAAGATGCAATCTGCATCGATCTGCGTGCCATCTGTTAGGGCAAGCCCCCGTCGGTTTCCTGGGAGAGACTCGATCCGCGCCAACTGCGCAGATGGATGCAGAATTATACCATTGGCCGCCATGGACTCGGCCAAGGCGCTGCGAAGATCCGGATCAAAACCGCGCAACGGCATAGGTTGCCTGTATACCAGATCAACATGCGACCCTAATCCTGCAAACACGCTGGCAAATTCGACCGCAATGTAGCCGCTTCCAATGATCACGATCCGCTCTGGTCGGTCGGGAAGATAAAAAAGGTCATCGGACACGATCGCGTGTTCGCTCCCCGGAACATCCAGCCGCGTTGGCACTGCGCCCGTCGCGATCACGATGCGATCCGCGCGAACATACTCGCCACCGACTTCCACCGTATGGGGGTCCGAGAACCGCGCATAGTCATCAAAAACCACGGCCCCTGATCGGTCAAGGAGATGGCGGTAGATCTCAGCCAGCCGCTCGGTTTCAAGATCTTTGGCTGCAATCAGACGGGTCCAGTCGTGCGTGTGTCTGTTCGCATCCCAACCAAACCCCGCCGCATCGTCAAAAGAACCGCCGTATTCGGCAGCCATCACCATCAGTTTTTTTGGGACGCAGCCGATATTGACGCACGTCCCCCCCCAGAATCGTCCCTCCGCGATTCCGACGCGGGCTCCGTAGCCGGCCGCGATACGCCCCAGTCGGACACCGGCTGACCCACCACCGACAACGAAGAGATCGAATTGCTGTACCATCCGTTAGCTCCAATCCACACCGGTCCTCTGATATAACCCATATCAAAAACCAGACTCGTAAAACGCCTTCTCCAGATTGGCGATCAATGCTTCGCGATCTAAGTCTTTTGGCAACGGCGGCCATACTTTGATGTGGATTGTTCCCGGCCGTTTACGAAATGCTTTCCTCCGCCAGCACCGCCCGGAGTCGGTCGAAACCGGAACGACCGGGGCGTTATTTGTTCGTGCCAACGCCACAATTCCCGGCTGCAGTTTGCCGCGCGTCGCGGGAGCAACCCGCGTACCCTCGGGAAAGATGACTATCTGCCGCCCTGCCTTCAGCGCATCCGCCACATTCTCGACCAAACGGCGGAGCGCTTTGCCTCCGCCGGCACGGTCCAGCGCGATCTGCCCTGATGGAACAATCAGCGGGCCAAAGATCGGTAGTTTTGTTAACTCCTCTTTTAGGATATAGCTTGGCTTTTCAAGTAATGTTAGCCATACCAACGTATCGAACGCCGACTGATGCTGAGCTGCCAGGATGGCGCCACCGGGAGGAATATTCTCAAGTCCTACAACTTCGACACGGACACCACAAAACAGCCGCAGCGCCGCTAGCACCATGCGCGCCCAAGCTTGGCCGTACGGTAACAAGCGGTCGGGAGCGAGTCGTTTTAAGACGTGCCCAAAAACGCTTCCGGTTGCAGCACTACCGAACAGAATAATGTTAAAAACCGCCGATCCAATCAGAAACATTACATATATATCCTGATGTTGCGTGCAGCAAATCCGCCAAGACCGACGCGCACCGTCAGATATTTTATGTACTCGGTAACGAGTAGACGCAACATCTGCCAACTGTCCAACGGCCGAATCCACAGAACCGGTTCGGGCTTGAGCCGGATCCCGGGCAGATGCCGGCGGAACTCAAGCAACGCCCGAGGCATGTGATAATTTGCCGTAACAATAATTAACGAATGGAGATGGTAGCGCGAGGCCCATGCGGCTGCCTCCAGAGCGTTGCCGCGAGTCGTGGCCGCATCGTGGCCAATCGTGATTCGCGGAGCATCCGCAACCGCATTGATGCCGTCGCGGGGCGTAAAATCCCCAAGATTTGTGCCGGCGCCGGCCCCGGATATAAGCAACCTCGGTGCTGCTCCAGCCACAAGCAGTTCCAATCCAAGTTTAACCCGGTCACGTCCCCCTGTCAGCACAACTATTCCGTCGGCATGAGGCATCGGCACAACTGGCTCTTCCATGGCAACACAGCCAGCAAACCAGAGAAAACCGAGCAACCAAGCCATCGCCAGCGCGCCGACGGTGATGGCTAATCCTTGTGTCACGAGTCTGCTGCGGCGTAAATATCGTGGCCGACGCCGGCGCCGTGTCCACGCGCGCATGTCAACTCAGCCGACGCAGCCAGCCATGCACAGTCACCTGGGTCGCAGCCCAGCCGATCAGCGCCGCGGCAACAGTGAATATCAATGGCCCTGCCAAGAATACAGCCGGCAATACGTCGAAGCTTGCTCGCAAACGTGATAGAGCGCCGTCAGCATGGGCGAACCCGGCAGACTCAGAAAAGCCAGCGGCGAGACTACCAAGCCAGAGTAAGGCTGGCAGAGACGCGAGAGCGCCGTACAGCCCCCCAAGTGCAGTCAGGTGCATTGCTCGTCCGGCGAATTGATGTGCGATGTCAGCGTCTTGTGCTCCGAGACCATGGATGATTTCGATCGCCTCCCGACGCTGCGCAAGACCGGCACGCACCGTCACAATGACGACAGAAGCAGCCACCAGGGCGACCAGGATCAGAACTGCGAAAGCGCAGGCACGCAACGAGGTTGTCAGGGCCACAAGGCGGCGGGACCACCGCTGGCCCGACTCAACCCAGGTCTTTGGTGCAATCGCTGATAGCTGTTTTTTTAAGGCGGCTATCGTGGGCGCCGGGGATACGGAATGGGCGACGATTACGCCCGGCAGAGCAATCGGAAATGTCGCTCCCTCGTCACTGCCAAGCCATGGTTTGACCATATGGGCCAGCTCAACATCTGAAAGGATCCGTGCGTCGATGACCTTTCCCGACGATTCCAGCAGCCGCTTTACCGCAGCGATCCGCGAAATTTTTAGTGCTCCCGGCAGAGTTTCAACGGCCGGCGCGCCTGGATCTGGAACCTCAACAATCAAGAGCTTGCGAGCCCCACCAAGCCAGTGAACAGCGAGTTGCCCCGCAGCGAAATTGCCAGTCAACGCAAGCGCGGCAAGAAAACTCATGGTCGCCACTACGAATGGCAGCAGCCGGTCAGACATTGCCCCGCGCAACCCGATCCGATCTGCACTTCCGGGAATTCCCCGCTTAACCATGATGTACCAGCCGCCCCGCACGCAATTCCATGACCGGCGCCGAGTACCGTGCGATCAATCCATGATTATGCGTCGCCACCACGATCGTCGTGCCAAGTCTATTCAGTGCCGTGATCAGGTGTAAAAGCCGATCCGCCTGTTCGTCGTCCAAGTTTCCGGTCGGTTCGTCGGCCAGAAGAATCGAAGGCCTAGCGACGACGGCGCGCGCGATTGCAATACGCTGCTGTTCACCGCCAGAAAGCTCGTCCGGCCGATGTTCAAGCCGCCCCGCAAGCCCGACCCAACGCAACAATTCAGTCACGTCGGCGTGGAGCTGCCGCTCGCTGCGCCGTGCCAAGCGCAAAGGAAGCGCCACATTGTCATAGGCCGACAAATGGCGCAGCAGCCGGAAATCCTGATAAACCACACCGATCCGGCGACGCAGTAGCGCCTTGCGTCGGCGGTTCAGTCGTGATGGGTCCTCACCGAGCAACTCTACCCGACCCGTGGTGGGCGGAAGCGCCAAATACATCAGCTTGAGGAGCGATGTCTTGCCTGCCCCGGATGCGCCCGTCAACCAACGAAATCCTCCAGGCTCGATCTCAAAACTCACACTCGCCAATGCTGTCGCGTCCGCCGGATGTTGGGCACGAAGAGGCGAGGCAATGTGCCGATAATCCAGACCGACATCAAAGAACCGGATCATGGAATTGTCTCTGCCGCGATCATCCGCTTAAGAGCAAGGGTGATGTGCACTCGTTCGAAGCTTAATCCTCACATTGTTGCGCATTTTCTGCAATAATGTCATCGATACGACATGCGTGTGACCTGTCCATACTGCGGAACGCCCTATCGATTGCCGGAAACCGTTTCTAGCAGACTGCCCGCTATTCTCCGGTGTGCGAAGTGCAAGCAACGATGGCGCGCCAGCCCTGATCCACCGGAGTCTGTTGCTCAACGCGTCGAGCCTGCCGCCAGCACGATACCTTTCACTGTTCCTCCGGCGCCACAGCCTTGGTCGCCATATAATCCGGCTTCGGAGCTGCTACGGAAACCCCGCCCCGCAGCCTCTGCACCGGTAGCCGGTTCCGCGGAAGCGCCGGCGGAGGCTCTAACGAAACCTGAAGTCGATCTGCCTTTAGACTCGGACAGCGGCAGCGAGCAACGACGCCAGAGTCACATGACGGCAGCACCGGAAGACGAATTGGCAATTACAGGTACAGCGGGCGCCCCGGCGGCAGGACAACCCGATGCTAAGTCAGTCGCTGAACTCGGCGCTAGAGACGCTGTTTCGGCCGCGTCCGGCGAGTCTAATTTGGCGAATTTCGCTTCTGTTGTCTCTCGCACCGATACCGCGAAAGCAGCGGATATGAACGACTCGACGCTGAACCGTCTCACTGAGTCAAAATCGGAAGCCGAATCACATCGTGCCCTGATCACCGAAACGGAAAAACAGAAGGCTGACCCACATATTGGAAAACCCTCTGCACGCACACCACCCTTATCGCAAAGGGTCGTTTCGCGGGCTGCAGGTGCTGGCGTACTCTGGATCGCTTCAATTCTGGTAATCTCGTTCATAATCGTTTTGATTGTTTTGCTGCGTGGGCCAATCAGTCACTTTTGGCCGCCGAGTCTTCGGCTATACCGTGCGTTGGGACTGATGAACTCGCCGGTACGGGGATCTTGACCGATCTTATCACATGCGTAGGTGCTGCGAAGATGGTTCACCCGAGAGTCACCCTCGACTCTCATGTAGACATTCCATGGCCCAGTAGAAACGACTTCTATGCCGACAGTAATCGAGCCGTAGACATCCCAAAGTTGCAGCGTGGTGGCATCAATGCCGTCTGCTTCGCCGCATATGTCCCTCAGGGCCCCCGCGATTCAGCTGGGACCCAGCGCGCGGGCGAGCGCACCTTGGCGATGCTCGATGAAATCAGAACAATGGCGGCAATGCCAGGAATGGCGTATGTGACTGGTGTCGCCGAAATCCGCGCCGCGTCAGCCCGCGGCGACATCGCTGTTCTCTCAGCAGTTGAGAACGGAACAGCGCTCGGTGGTAATCCAGACCTGATTGAGAAATTCAGCGCCCTTGGTGTCCGCTACGTCACGCTGACCCATAATGGGCATAATGCGTTAGCCGACTCTGCTATTCCCCGCCACGATCTTGGCGACTCTGACATAGAGCATGATGGACTGTCCCCGCTCGGCCGAATGATGATTAGACGTATGAACGATCTTGGGATCATGATCGACGTCAGCCACGCTTCGAAGCGCGCTATGATGCAGGCGGCCAAGCAGTCCCGCGCACCAGTAGTGGCAACTCACTCGTGCGCCCGCGCCCTGTGCGACCATCCTCGCAATCTCGATGACGAACAACTTAAAACCATTCGGGATGTCGGTGGGGTCATACAGATCACATTGGTTCCAGGATTCCTGCGCCCGAATGCCACGGCTGCCGAAGTCAGCGTCAATTCCGTCGTCGAGCATATCGAGTATGTCATTGATATTATCGGCATCTCTCATGTTGGGATCGGAACGGATTTCGATGGCGGTGGTGGTGTCGCCGGCTGCGCGAGCGCTGCAGAATTACCCGCGCTAACCGCTGCACTGCGGACGCGCGGCTATCGTGAAGACGCAATCGAACAAATTTGGGGCGGTAATTTTTTACGCGCGCTTGAAGCCGCCGAAGCAGAGGCCATACAAGTCAATCCATGCGCAGACGTTTCCAGTCACAACGTTTAAGTGCCTCACGCAGATTCCTGCGGGCCACCGTGGCGCTTCTGCCAAGAGCAACAAGTGCAGAAACGTTCCGAGGTGACCGAATCGCATAGCGAAGAATCATGCCGACGCGGATACGGCCGGTGCTATCAAGGGCATTTTCGACAATGTCCGGTAAGCTCACCCAAGCAGGGTCTGCAATCGCCCGCAGAACCGCAAACGGCAACCCAGCGTTCGTGGCCACGCGAGCAACGACACCCGATTCGAGATCAACGGCGCTGGCCCCAGACGCTGTAAAAAGGCACGACTTTTCGGCCGCCGAGCACACGACCCGTTCTCCAGCCAATACGGTCTCACAATTTGCGCCGCCAAATACATCGAGGAGTTCAGGATCTGCCGCAAACCGCGATCCAGCGCTACTAACGCCACGCGGCCGTAGAATGGTCCCAGGAGCAAGCGATGGATCAAGACCACCAGCAAGCCCGAAGCTGATCAGTGCCGTAACGCCAAGATTGCAAAGCATGACGGCTGCATCGTGGGCTCCAGTGACACCGCCGCCGCCAGCCCGACAAGACACATTATACGGCTCAAGCAGGGCTGCTTCCGCTGCCAGCCCTGTGACAAAACCCGATTTGAATTTGTGATCCGTCAACGCGGTGCGAGCACCATCACCATCTGGCGGTTTTCCATTCGGGGCATCTGCTCAATTTTGGTATCGCTCTCCATATCGTTCCGGATACGTTCGAGGACTTTGACGCCGATTTCTTGGTGTGCCATCTCACGGCCACGAAAGCGCAATGTCACTTTAACTTTATCGCCTTCATCAATGAAGTTTCTCATCGCACGCAACTTCACCTGATAGTCATTCTCATCGATGTTGGGGCGGACTTTGATCTCTTTGATCTCGACGACTTTCTGCTTCTTGCGGGCCTCGTTCTTTTTCTTCTGCTGTTCATACTTGAACTTGCCGTAATCAAGCAGTTTGCAGACCGGCGGTTCGGCGTTCGGGCTGATCTCGACCAAATCAAGGCCGACTTCGGTAGCGCGACGCAAGGCATCACGCACGCTAAGAACGCCGATCATTTCACCTTGCGCGTCGATCAGTCGGACTTGCGGCACCCGGATATCATCGTTGACCCGTGGACCTTCGCGGCTAGGCGGGGCCGGCGGCAGCGGAATTCTAGCTATGATGTTCTCCTGTCGTTATTATGATCACGTTTCTCTAGACAGAACGACGAGCCGGCGCAACTGACACCTGCTGCCGCGATCCGAGGCTTTGCTTATAAACTAAAAATTCATCGTAAACAGCATGGAACGAGCATAAAAAGAAGTTTGAACGTCGCTTTCGGCGCCAGGCTAGTACCTACGGTGGAGAGCAAGAGACAGAGCCCATGCGCAGTGGCACCCTCTCTCCCGCATAACGGGGCCGCCCAATTTGGTACCATTTCAGCTCAGTCGCCGATTGTCGCAAAACGCCGGGGCATGTAACCGCCCGCTGTCTCAGCCATCATGACCACCAAGATCAGAGTGTCTCCAAAAGCATCAGGAAGCGGGCATAAGATGACGCCCTGCGATTTCGCCAACCGGATGTGACACTGACCACGGCTCGCACGCCGCCAATATGAGAGCCTCCACGCCACACATGCGTAAGTGGTCAAATTTTTCTTCTCCCGACCCACGGCGATCCTTGATCTTCTGCAGCCAATCAGCCAAACGGCTAGAAACTCAAATACACTCCCCATTTACATGACCGAAGGGAACGAAATATCATGGCTGACATTGTGCATTTCCGGGCAGGTGATCGGGCACTCGCTGTTTGGCTACCACGGTGTGAGCCGCTGCACCGCCAGCTACGTACCGACCTTCCCGCGGAATACGCCGACCAGATCGCGAAAATACTAGCAGGTGGAGCAGAACTCGCCATCCTGCATGAGGATACCGCACCCCGTGCGCTCGTGATGTTCCGTTGTTATTTAAATACATTCGATGGCTACCGCTTTTATATCGATGATCTTGTGGCCGATTCTGCAAGCCCAACCGGCGGACACGGAAAAGCCATGTTTGAATGGTGCGAAGCGCAAGCGCGTTCACGGGGCTGCGCGTACATGGCTCTTAGTTCGGGGGTACAGCGGGAGCGCGCACATCGCTTTTACTTCCGGCAAGGCATGAGCATCTCGACTTTCGGCTTTCGGAAAAAGATGTAGATCTAAAGAAAAGGCAAAAAAGCCGCACCGACTATTCCGCGTGTTGCGTGTTAAGCCAAAAACACGCACGCGCGCATATTGTTGCATTGTCGTACCTAACGAACTGACTGAAAACGTCGTCTGCCAACTGGATGCATCTACGCAATACGCTCCTCAGGCCGCTGCGCATCAAATTTCCATTCGGTATGACCGCGCCCGCATGCGCGAGGTGCATCTCTCCTCCGGAGCCGCCTTGTGAATGGTGTTGAGGCGAGCAAGTCTAAAGCTCTATCGACAAACCAAAGAATTCTAACACACGTTATTTTCGTTGCAATCCACGACGAGAATCTAAGCCCGCCCGCAATTGTTGACCATAGACAAAACGCCAACGCCAGACGCTGAACTCATTACCGAGGTCAGCATGTCCAGATGTTGCCTAAAACTCCGTTAAAACACAAATTCATCATTTATAATCATTCACAATAACAATATTGCGTACTAATATTTACCACCTTGTAGGGGACGAATGATGAGTTACAGCGTTGAGTTACGTGAGTGCGCTGTCGGCTATGTGCGTGGAGGCGGTGGGCTGGCGGAAGCGGCGCAACGGTTTCGGGTTGGCCGAACAACTCTTTATCGCTGGCCCGGGTCAGCTGATTTGCGGCCGAGGCCTTGCCCGGGAGCGCCGGTGCAAGCTGGATAAGGTAGCCCTTGCTGTGCGCATGTTCACGATGATCCGGAGACCTTTTTGAGGGAGCAGGCCGCCCATTTTGGCGTGACAATCAAGGCGATCTGGGTGGAGCAAGGCGCCAATCTCATCCTATTCGGTCCGCCCAGCGGCGGCAAGTCGCATCTGGCGGCGGCCATCGGCCTGGCCTTCATTGAAAATGGCTGGCGCGTGTTCTTCGCCCGGACCTCCGACCTCGTGCAGCGGCTGCAGGTGGCACGGCGTGAATTGACCCTCGAATCCGCCATCGCCAAGCTCGACAAATATCACCTGCTGATCCTCGACGACCCCGCCTATGTCGCCAAGGATCAGGCCGAAACATCGGTCCTGTTCGAGTTGATCAGCGCCCGTTACGAACGCCGCTCCACCCTCATCACCGCCAATCAGCCCTTTGGCGAATGGAATCGAGTCTTTCCAGATCCCGCCATGACCCTCGCGGCAGTGGACCGCCTCGTCCACCACGCCACCATCTTCGAAATGAACGTCGAAAGCTACCGCAGGCGCTCCGCACTCCAGCGACAATCAGAACAGGCACAAACAACCCGCCGCGACAATCTACTCTCATCTTGATTGACGCCAACTTCTCATCCAGATCGTCGCGCTATAGGGCGCGATGGTTCAGCGTAGTGCTGTCCGTCATTGATTTTGCTATTAATCTCTGATTCGGCATCTCCACAGTAATTGGAGATACGTCGTGGCCGCGAGACAAACTTCCATAAAGAAATACGTTGTGAAGCTGAGCGATGAGGAGC
>JAJZCS010000048.1 GCA_021829055.1 Pseudomonadota bacterium | reverse complement strand
AGGTTGAGACGGCGGTCGATTCATAAACTACGCGACCTTCCCGCTGGCGTCAACGCGTATGGCCGTTCTCCCGAGCGCGGTGGCCAGTACCCACAGATCACGATGACCTTGGATGCGGCGGAACGACTTCTCGCCTTCGAGGAAGCCCATGGCGGCCCAGCGCAACGCCATCTCGGCATCCCGGTAGCGCGTAACGCGGCCGGTGACGCGCCGTACGGCGCCATTCGGATTCTCGATCAGATTAGTGGTGGCCAGACAGCGCATGAGCGCCGGTGTGAGCTTCAGCCGATTGACCTGCCGCCAGAACGTGATGGCCCTCGACCACGATGCCATCCAGATACACGGCAAGCAGGTCCAGGTCCTCGAAACGTCGGCTCACCAGCGTCTGAAGCGCCTGGGCGGCTGCCCGGATGAACTGACGCGACACGCTGCTGCGGGCGATGCCCACACTGCCCGCCATCGCCGGCAGCACTCGCGCGTACTTGCGCGTCGAGACCCCGGTCACCAGAATGTCGCGCACCCGCTGGCCCAGCTGCGGTTGCGTGCGCAGCTGTTCGTAGGCCGGCACTGCCACTTCCCGCGATGCCGGACCCTGTGTGCGCAGGCGCGGGCGCTGGACGCTGAGCTTGCGTTCCGCCAGCGCAATACGCCCCGGCTGGGTACCGTGCCAGCGCACCTCGCCGTGCGCCCTTCCCGGACGCTTGTCGCCGGCGACCTCCTGGGCCGACAGCACCAGCAGTTGCTCGACGAAGCCGCAAGCAGTCTCGTTCATCAGCTCGTCGATGCTCGCCCGGGCGTCCTGCACCAGCGTCAGCAACGGCGCCAGCAGCGTCTCCTGCCCGGCAAAACAGGCGCGCAGCGCCTGCGGATCGATCCGGCTGACTACCCGCAGACGGGCTTTCTTGCCGGCGGACTTTACTCTACGATTCTTCATGGCGGTTTCCTCTCCAAGAGTGTCATGGTTGGCAAACCCGATTCTCGCGGATTTACCCGGAAACCGCCGCCTCTAACCTTCAACTAGAGATGGGACATCGCCCTGTCGGGGGTCGAGCGGTATCAGAGCCGGTAATTCACCAGTACAGGCAGCTCCGATTGGAGTACCTGCGCATCGAAGTTCAATGGATCGCTCTGGCTGAGAGTTTCGTTCATAAAGCCACCTTGGTTTTATTGCTACTGCCTGCAGGAAACCGTGGTCTGTCCCTGAGGTTTCCCCTCGAGTTCTGTGCAGGCGTACGCTTTTGCTCGTGTGCTCTATGCACCTAATGGTGCATCTGCTCTATGAGCGCGCAGGTCTTCGTGGCGAGCTCCTGCCGCACAGAGCAGGTACATGGCAGCATACCCGCGCCACGGCTTCCAGGTCTCAGCACGCCGCAGCACGGCCTCTCGCATTGGACCTATCCTAATTATGGGCTGCAGTACCCGATGTCCTACGGGAAACGCGTCCGGGTCATTAAGTGCCCGCATCGCAATAAATTGAATCGTGGATTCTTCTATCTGTTTAATGCCTCTCAATTGGGCCAGGAGCTGGTCGAGAGATTTGTCTGACCCTGACGCGGTTACGGCCTGCGCAGCAGCCCGGATGGTGCGTGCACATGATCGCGGCAAGCATGAAAGACGGGCGCAGGCCAGCGTCTTTGCCTGCGGAAAAGTACGGGAAAGCTCCTGCGTATCAGAGGATACTATCGGTTCACCAAAACACTTGACCAATCGACCAGCCAGCATCCTGGCCTCGCGCAGTGGATATTGCTGGCTTAGAATTGCCTGCACGATCAGCTCAAAACTATCCCAGGCTCCAGGTATCCGCATTCCTGGATGACGCAGCAACAGGGGCGCCAGCAAGCTATCACGACTTAAATGCTGGCGAATAACTTCCGGATCTGCCGCTAAATCAAACATGGCACGCACCCGCGTGACGATCTGAAGCAAACACTCGGGTTGAGGGAACCGGATGTGAACTCGCAGTGTATGGGCACCCGCCACTGGCTTTACTTCAAGCATTCCGTGATGATCGTGGATTACGATGCTGCGGTGGTATGCGCCGTTCGCTATTGATTCGACCCCAGGCGTCAAACTAACGGCAAGATAGGTAAGCAGTGATTTCCAATCGTACGGCGGGCGGTAAGCTAGATTGAATATGTACTCGTCAGAGGCTCGAGCGTGAAGGCCCATGCGCCGCAATTCGGAGGGTGGGCGCCCATAGCATTTACGGAAGACCTCATTGAACCGTCGGATGCTTTTGAATCCAGAGGCCATCGCGACCTCTGCCATGGATAAGTTGGTATCACTGATCAACTGCTTGGCAAAATGCAGTCGTCGCGTCTGGGCAACAGTCGTGGGTAACGCCCCCAAATGTCGCGAAAACAGTCGTGATAGGTGGCGCGCACTCATTCCCAGGCGCACTGCGAGCGTTTCTACATTACCCTCATCCAGCGCACCTTCGGAAATGAGTCGCAGGCCGCGGTTCACCGTGGCCGACGTTCCATTCCAAGCAGGTGTGCCTGGCGCCACTTCCGGACGGCAGCGCAGACAAGGACGAAATCCAGCCTGGGTCGCCGCTGCGGCCGAGGGGAAATACCGCACATGCACACGTTTTGCATGCGGAGAGGGGCAGATGGGGCGGCAATAGATGCCTGTGGACGTGACTCCGATAAACACGCGTCCGTCAAAACGCGCATCCCGATTGAGCCGCGCCTGCTCGCACGTTTGTTCGTCTAGCAGTTCCACATGGCTGTCCGAGCTTGGGGCACACACCGACGTCATTCTACTGACACTGATTCTTCTTCGGCTGGCCGTTTTCAGACATTATTGTCTTTGGTTCGTTGCTTTGCATAGTCCCCACGGTTTGCACTGTTGAATTTCAGGACGCTGACGGAAGCCTCACACAGCCGTATCACGCGAGGCACGCGCGCAGGCTACCAGGGGACCCTGCATTTTGGCGCACATTGAGGTCCGAATACCGCCAGCAAATAAACGCGCACAGCCTAGTATTTCATTTGCAGCGTGACGAAATTACTTTTGCGAATTGAATGCGATTGCATATGTAATCTGCCAGTGCTTCCGATTCCATCCTAGGGTCGTCACAAAGCGGTGGCTCGGTCCTTGTCAAGGAGTTAATTATGAAATTTAAATTCCTATTCAGATTAAGCTCTATGTCGGCCATCCTGCTGTTTGCCTGCAGCGTATATGCCGGCAATACAGAAAATACCCTTTATCAAGTAATCGACCTCGGAAATCCGCTGGGCGGCGTCTTAAGCCAGGGTACCAGCAATAACCAGCCGGGACAGGTTCTGGGTTTTTCCACCTATCCGAGTACCTTCATCATGCACGCGGAACTTTGGCAGGACAACACTGCAGTTGATCTTGGCACACTCGGCGGACCCAACAGCGCGGTGGCTTGGCCGAACCGTAATGATCATGGGGTGATCGTGGGCATTTCCGAGACCGCCGAAACACAGCCTCTGGGCGAAAAATGGAGTTGTTACCTCGCAGTTTTCTTTTACCCCGACGGACATGTGTGCCGTGGTTTTGTATGGCAGGACGGTGTAATGACAGAGCTCCCCACATTGGGGGGCGACAACGGCTTTGCCACGGGTGTCAATAACCGCGACCAGATTGTGGGCTGGGCCGAAAATACCAATCATGATCCTACCTGCGGGGAGTACACAAACAATAACCAGGTGCTGCAATTCGAAGCAGTCATATGGACGCGACAGAAGGGTCAGTATCAAGCGAGTGAATTGCCCCCGTATACCGGCGATCTGGACGGTGCGGCCACCGCCATTAACCAAAGGGGCCAAGTGGTTGGCATTTCAGGCATCTGTGATGGCGCAATCGGCGGCGCGACTGCCGAGCACATGGTCATGTGGCGTGACGGAAGAGTCGTTCGCGAGTTGCCGACGCTGGGCGGTGCCTACTGGAACACACCCATGGACATCAACAACCGCGGGAATGTGGCAGGATTCTCTGACCTTCCAGGTGACGGGCCGACAATTAGTGGAGCGAATTTCCATGCTTTCTACTGGTCTCGAAAACCCTTTAACTGTAATGGCAATCAAATCACCGGCACCTGCGACCTGGGCGTGCTTACGGGCGATGCGGTAAGTGAAGCCCTGGGCGTCAATGACAGAGGGCAGGTAGTGGGAGTGTCTTATCCCTCTGGTCACGCGTTTATCTGGCAAGACGGCAGGATGACGGATCTCAATACCTTGCTAGTGACGGGCACCACGCTGGTGCTCACGGATGCCCAGGATATCAACGATCGAGGTGAGATTACGGGTCAAGCATATGACCCAAGTACTGGCACAACTGTGGCGTTTAAAGCGATTCCCACGGATTCGGAACATTGAGAGACCGGCCTAAACCGCGTCTCGCCGACGCCGAGTTAGCGTGCGTGAAAGTGCACGCGTCACCGCAAGGCACGGGGGCGGGGTTAGATCCTGCCCCCATCTTCGAAATCGAACGTATCTATATCCACACAAAAGCGGAGATTGCCGTATGAGTACTACCTTTCAGCGCGGAACGTTGCTGGCTGTCACGGCAGCTCTCATATTTGCAACGTTTGCGGTCTGCGCCTCGACTTCGCCCTTTGTAGCATCTGAAAAGACGCAGCACGCCACATTGTATCTGAACGTGGATGAGCACGCCCGGCAAATCTGGCCTGTTCAAATCCGAGCCGTTGACGGTGTCTTGACCAATCGGTCCAATCAGGGCGTGTTGTGGGTCCGTCCCGGCGTCTACACTTTCACGCTGCGTGTCAGCCAGGCGGTAAATTTTGCCGACGTACCTGGGCTCGTCCATTCGGCGGGTCACAAACATGCCGCACATGAACTAAAATTGCATGTACGCGCGGGTAAAGCGTATTACATCGGTGCGAAATTTAAAGCTTCCGGTGTCTGGAAACCGGTGGTATGGAAGGTCCAGGACGTCAGCTTTTGGTAACGTTCTTGCAAAAATAAAGCTTTTCCTCAACCACTGGATAGATTTGTGGATGCACCACATCTGATCAGGCAGCAGACCCTGAAAGCATTAGATTCATGTCCATGTATATAAACCACTGTTGTCGAATTTGTGAAAACGACACACGCACACCCCCGACACGGAAAAGCCGGTAGTTGTTCAATACGGTTTCGAAGACATAAAACTTGACTCAGGGTGCTGCATCATAGCTGTCGTCTTTCCTTGTCAAGACCCCTTACATCGGAAACATCGATGTTCAAGAGTTTATTGATGATCGTGATTTTCCTACTGGCTGGCTCTGCCGTAGCTGGTGGCAGGCCTTGCAGCACACCCGAATATCGCCAATTTGACTTCTGGTTGGGGAATTGGAATGCATTCGATGACGATGGTAAGGGGCCGGACATTGCCAGAGATCAGATCAGCTCAATACTCAAAGGCTGTGTCATTCGCGAGCGTTATCTGCAGAATGATGGGCACGATGGGGAGAGCTTCAGCATTTATGACATAACGAGACACGTCTGGTATCAATCTTGGGTAACAAATGCTGGAGAGTTACTTATCTTGGAGGGTCATTTCAGGAACGGTATGCTCACGATGTACGGGCACAATCTGGACAAAAACGGCAAGCCCGTGTGGTATCGGGCCACCTGGCAAAAACAGGGCGAGGGAGTGCGTGAAATTGCCTATGTTTCGAAAGATAAGGGTAAGTCATGGCAACCTGATTTCGACATCCTATTTCTGCGCCGTCGTCAACTTTGAACTCCAAAATAGGGCCGGTCTTGACCTAATAATGCGCTAACGTCGTCCATGAAGCGCCTTGACGCTCCTTTCTGAGGGTACATCACAGACAATGGAGGGCTATTCATGCTGAAAGCTTGGTTCAATGCCGCGTGTTTTGGCGGTTTTATCCTGTTGTTCACCGTTGCAAGTGGCGCTGCGACGGGGGTTCCCCTTTCTGCGCGAACCGCGGACGCACAAGCTCACGCATTCGACTTTATTTTAGGCACCTGGATAGTTATTACGGGGAGCACTAAATAGCTGACAGTATTACGCGGCCGCATAGCGCACAGGCACTTCCTGGAAGAAGCGGCGGACGATGTGGGGTTGCCGCTGGCGGCGGCGCAGGTGACCGCGCACGGTGCGTAGGAGTTCGCTGCGGGTACGCGGACGGCGCCGGCCGACGTGGCTTTTGACGTCGTGATTCAGGAGCTCGTCGGGGTTGAGCTCCGGACTGTAACCGGGGAGGAAGTAGAGGGTGATCCGGCAACCGGGACGCGCCAGCCAGGCGTTGATCGCCCGTGCCTTGTGCACCGGATGGCCGCCGACGATGAGGAACACCGGACGCCTGACCTGCCGCTCCAGTCGGGTGAGGAACTCCCGGAACACCCGGGCGGTGAAGCCGGACTGGAACACCATGAACAGCAGCTTGCCCTTGTTGGTCAGGGCCGAGATCTGGTTGCAGCCAAAGCGCTGGCCGGTGCCCGGGATCACCGGGGTCTCGCCCCGGGGGCTGAAGGAGCGGCCGGCCGCCTGGTCCGAGCGCAAGCCCATCTCGTCCCCCCAGTAAATCTCGGCCTTCTCCCGCTTCGCCCGGGCCCGGATCTTGGGGTACTCCGTCTTCAGCCAGCGCGCCACCGCCAACGGGTTCCGCTCATACGCCCGGCGCACCGGCTTTTGCGGGGTGAAGCCCCACGCCTTCAGATACCGCCCGGCGGTCCACACCGACACCTTCACCCCGCATTCCCGTGCCAGCAGTTGCACCACGGCCTCTCGCGTCCACAGGTAGAACGGCAGCTTGAGCTGGTCAGGGCGTTTGTCCCGCAAGAGACTCGTGACCTTGCGCGCTTGGTCCGCCTTAAGCCGTGCCCCCTTCGGCCGGCCGCGACGCCGCGGGGCGAGCGCCGCGTCACCTCCCCGCTCCCGTGCCTCGAGCCAGTCATACACCGCCTGCCGGCTTACACCCAGCAGCGCCGCCACGGCCGCCACCGGCTGGTCCGCCGCCACCGCCCGCACCCCACGCCGGCGCAAGGCCGCTTGGGCTGTCGCTGACAAAGACCGTGCATCCTCCCGCATGCCGTAAGTATGGCACCGGATATAGAAAAGTCAAGTATTATCTGCTCTGGTTAGTAAGAACACGTTTCTCGTAAAGCGACTGCAGCATTCACACCACTGGCGGCACTTCGATTCCACCGACGTAGAGCGCGCCTTGCCCACAGGGACTGGCACTATCGAGACCTACAAAACGAGTTTCTGGCCCAATTACATTGGCGCTTCTTGGTACGCATATGAAAACTCATTTTGTTAGACGCTCTTAGCGCTTTGCTTCCAGCCTTGAATCTACAATTCGCCTCTTAGTGTCCCCCTCGGGGATGGTGGAAACCCCTCGCCTTCAGGCGAAGCAAGTTCGGCGACATGGGCGAAGCCCATGAGCCGTAAATCTTGAATTTCGGAAATGTGCACAATAGCAGTGCCTTTGGATTTCAAGTCGCCTTCCAGGCGACGGCCCTTGAACCCCTCGCCTTATAGGCGAGGGTTGTTCAGTCTCTGTAGCTGCCGTTCGACTTCATCCCATGGCAGACGCCGCTGGGCGGCACGCATCCGTTCATACGCTTGTTCCAACTGATCCAGCACAATCAACTCCTGCTGAATCAAACGCTCAAGCAACCACAGTGTTCCGTGAACCTCAACGCCATGTTCATCTGCAACGATCCGAAGATCACGGTCACCTGTTAGCAAGGGACAACGATGATTCCTTGCTAAAGTCAGCGCTAACAAGTCGTTCATGCTCGGGCGAGCGTATCGTTGACGAAGCTGCGCACTTTGTTCGATATGTTCTGGTGCCATCTCCAAGATCTGCAGCCCCGCGCCTGGCAATTCTGGATGGTGGTCGGCGAGCTCTTCCGTGAAGAGGATGTCGGGAACAGCAAAGGCTTCGGGGAGCCGAAACATTTCCTGGATCAGCTCCGCCGTCAGGATATCAATCAGGACGTTGGCATCACTGATTATTATCACCCGCGCGCTCCAATTGCCGTTCGGCATGCAGCGCGCTTACAGAGATACTCAGAAGCTCTGCCGCCTTTGATTCGCCGATGATATTTTCAGCCAGTGCGCGATATACGTACCGCTTGAATCGCCGCGATTTCTCCTTCGGGTATTGCGGGTCTGGCTCGCGCTTGTCCCAGCCGTTGAGTTTTAGAAGCTGCCATAGCTGGCTCATCGTAGATTGATTAATGATGCCCAGATCACGCGCACGGAACGTCCAAGCCCCCATGCTCAGGCCATACGTCCGTTTGAGTAGCCAAAGCTCTTGTGGCTCAAGCCACTGACGGCTCTTTCCAAGAGCCCGAAGAACAGCTCGCTTTGGGACTAGAAATGCGCCTGCAAATCGATGACAAGCATCTTCCTCTGAGAGATTCTCGGAGAGGCGCCCTTTCAACATTAGATGCCCAAGCTCGTGTGCGAGTGTGAACCGCTGCCGATCCCCAGGTAGTTCCGCGCCCACAACAACTACAGAGTGGCCGTTCATAGTGCCGGCCAAGCCGTCAAAGGTCTTGGCTTCTGCATACTTGCTCATAAGCACGGTAATCCCGTGGGCTTCCACTGTCTCTACTAAATCGGGTATCGGATCAAATCCCAAGTGCCATGCCTCACGCACCTTTTCGGCGACGCCTTCTACTTCGTCGTAGCTATTGACGTGCTGCGGCAGCTCAGAGGGAGCCTGGAACGTGGTAGCCCAGGAACCGGGCATAACGTGATCCAGCTCGGCCCAGCGCTCCAACTGTTCGTGAGCATCTGCCAGTACACGGTGCTTTGTCTTTTCAGGCAGCTCGGGGTGCTTGCGGAACTCGATTTCCTCGAGTTCCATCGCGGTCTCCCGGAAAAAGTACTCCGTCCGCACCTCCAGCGCCTTCGCCAGAGCGAGCAAAACGGTAGAGGACGGGGTGTTCTCACCCCGCTCGTACTTGGAGATAGCCATGGCCGAAACGCCGGCGGCCTCGGCTAGCTCACGCTGGTTAAGGCCAGCAGCTACCCGAGCCCGCTTGATTCGTTCTCCTAGCATGGCCATCTCCTAGGTTTACAAAAATACTTGCTTTTATGATTTTTGTAAACTATAGTACCAAACAGGCCTAAAAGCAACCCCGGGGATACAGGTTATGGCCGCCAAACCTCCCCCTGGAGATGGGCATCGCAAAGACGTCGGTAAGGAGAAATAGCATGGCAAATGCAACAGCACATCGTCTCGGAGCCGGGTTAACGGTTGGGCTTACCAGCCTGACCTATGAACTCAATCGCGGGGAACAAGCCAACCTTGCCCGACCGCTTGCTGCGTCATCGATCGCAGCCCTGGCGGGAACACTACCTGACATCCTTGAGCCGGCAACAAGTCCACGTCATCGACAGGTCCTGCACAGCATCGCATTCGCAGGAGGGCTTGGCTACGGGATGTACAAGCTGTATCGCTGGGAACCCGAGGACGACTGGGGGAAACTCCTTCAATTCGTTGGGCTCGCGGTCGGCGGAGCATATTTGGTTCATTTGGCGATGGACGTTTGTACCCCTGCATCTTTGCCGCTAGTAGGAAAACTTGGCTAAGGACGGCGCTGAAGTTAGTTGTGAGGTGATTGATATGGACGACAACAAAATCGAATATTTCATCAACGGTGAACGTCAGTTCACGAATGAGAAGAAACTGACGGTCGCGATGATCTTGGAAAATGCTGGCTTTAAGCCGGCTAACCAATATCAGCTCACTCGAGACGAAGGTGAGTTCGTGTACACGAACTATGGTGAGGAGGTCCCGCTCCACAAAGGTGAGCGGTTTACCGCCTTGTTCCTCGGTCAGACCCCGACATCATAGGCTCACTATGAGAATCGAAGAATTTGAAGCTTATCTACGGGATCTTGGCAAAAACGTCGAAACCATTAAGGGCCAGGACAACGTCGAGTATGTTCTTGTCCACGACGTGGACATTACTTATGGCGGCTTGAAAGGACATCGCTGTGACGTCGCGATAACACGCTCAACAGCCGCGCCTTATGTTGCTCCTACAGCAGTTCACACGCGGCCGGCATTAGTATCAATGGTTTGGTCTGATCCGTTAAAGACTCAGCCCAGCGGTATCGGCCCTGGCTGGCAGTATTGGAGTCGCCGTTTTGATAGACCCCTTACGGTGAAAAATCTCTGGGCCCATATCCTGACCGTGTTATCGGACCCGAGATGGACGCCAGGCTGACCATCGAGGGCTTCGCAGATAGCTCCGTTGCTTTTATCCAGGACATCGATCAGCAGCTTGCGGCGCATCTAGTAAAAGGTTCCCGACAAGAGGACCTGACATTTGCGTTTTGGCGTCCTAGCAGAGGCGGGAAGCGGTTTACCGCAATCTTGCACACCATCG
>JAJZCS010000047.1 GCA_021829055.1 Pseudomonadota bacterium | reverse complement strand
TGAATTATTTCAGATCCGCTGTTGAGGTGGCCCCCACGCTGCCGGGGCCGAAACTGGAAGTCGCGACGGAGCTGCGTGAGCTCGGGCGGTTAGATGAAGCCGAGGCCATGGCCCATGAGGCGCTGGCCGTCGCGCCGGGCAATGTGCATGCCTATATCAATCTGGCTTATTCCGCGCGCAAGCGTGGGCAGCGAGGCAAGGCGCTGGACTATTTCAGGTCCGCCATTGAGGCGGCTCCCACCCTGCCGGGGCCGAAACTGGAAGCGGCAGCAGAGCTGCGCGAACTGGATGACTTTGATGCCGCGCGCGAGATGGTTGGCCGCGTGCTAACGGCCGGCGGAAATACACCCTATGTGCTGATCATGCTCGGGCAAATCGAGCGAGCGGCGGGCTGCACTGTAGCCGCGTTGGCGGCTTTTTCGGCGGCCCATGCCGCGGACCGCCACAGCGCTGCAGCGCTGGTGGAAATGGCCGTTGAGTATCGCCAGTTGGGACTGCAGGCCGAGTGCGACCGTCATCTTGCTCTGGCTATCGAATGCGACCCGCGCAATGCCCAGGCGCTTTCACGGCGGGCCGAACAAGCGCTGATGGCCAACAGTACTGAATTAGCCTTGGAGCTTTATAGCGAGGCGGCCGCCGATCTACCTGGGCATGCAGAGTTCAGGTTTGGCCAGGTTTCGGCATTGGCCCGGCTGGGCCGGATAAGAGACGCGCTGAACGTGCTGCACGGTATTGAGGAGGGGTGGGGGGCTTCGGCGTTTCTTTACATCAGGCAGATCAGCTTGCTGTGCCAGCTGGGAGACTATTACGGTGCACTGAATTTGGCGCGCCAAGCCACGGACCGAGATCCGTTTTCCTTCTGGTTGTGGGCCGAGCGGGTGCGGGCGGAAATGTTCGTTGGCGAGGACGCAGATGTGGAGGCGTGCCTGGCAGCCATGCTGCCCTCAACGCCGCGGGAGCAGGCGCATCTTGAGCAGCTCAAGGGCATGTGGGCGGAAAGCCGATGGCAACTTCGCGAGGCCATCGCCCATTATGAGCAGGCGGCATCTGTGCTGACGCAGGATCCAATGATCCAAAATCTACTGGTGCGCAGTAAGATCATGGCCATGGATCTGGAGGGGGCTAGGCAGAATCTGC
Organism: Pseudomonadota bacterium; assembly: GCA_021829055.1. Lineage (GTDB taxonomy): Bacteria > Pseudomonadota > Alphaproteobacteria > Acetobacterales > Acetobacteraceae > Acidiphilium. Next base: position 9,222 of record JAJZCS010000047.1, on the reverse strand, counting down.
GCCGAGCGCGGAACTTGGAAGCCCCCGGGTTGAAGCTGCGCGGCGAATCTCCCAATACGTCACAAACTGAGTTCGGCCAGCTGCTGAACGAGTTCACTGTCGATTATGCGGTATGCGCTAAATTGACTGAATTGGCAGGCTTTCCCGCCGAAAATCGTCTGGCGGAATTACCGGCTCTGATACGCGCCAACCCCGACAATACGGCACCAGCAGTCAACCTGTTTTTAACGCTGCGTGAGAGCGGCGCGCTTGCGGTTTCGCACCAAGGTGAGGGCCGGTCTATTCCACGGATCATCATGCAGTTCTGGGATGAGGCTGTGATACCCGAGGACATTGGAGAATTGATGAACTCGTGGCGGATGACGAATTTGGACCATGATCACAAAGTCTTCGATGACACATGCGCCCAGATGTGGCTGCAAGAGCATTATCCACCACAGGTGCTGTTAGCCTATCGGCGCTCTCGCGAGGCTGCGCAAAAAAGCGATATTTTAAGGTTGGCGTGGCTGGCACGGCATGGCGGTGTTTATGCCGATGCCGATGACCGCTGCCTCCGGCCGCTGTCAACGATTCTACCCGCCGGGGCGAGGCTCGTGCTGTCGCAGGAGGTGCTCGGCACTGTCGGAAATAACTTCATCGCGGTCACGCCAGGGCATCCGGCGATCGAAATGGCGTTGAGGCTGGCTGTGGATGCCGTGAACCGTGGCGACAATGATGGCGTGTGGTATTCAACCGGGCCTGCCCTGCTAACGCGTGCTCTCAGCTGCGTGCTGACGGTCAGCGGAAATGTACAAATGGACGGCACGGTAATACTTACATTGCGCGAGCTGTTCCAGGCCGTCGCGATCGGCTGCGCTGCCGCCTACAAAGCAACCGGCCGCCATTGGAGCCAGACAGCCCTGGCGCGAAGCAAGAGCAGACCCTAGGAACCTCTGCGTAGCATGATCTAAGTTCAGGCGGCTTAAATTATTTATGATGTTGGTTCCAGTATTCTGTGGAGCCAGGATGTGTAGAATATCCTCTTCCCCTAGCCGGGGGAGTTAAAATGGCGCACTATAAGAAAAAAATTGCCAAACGGCCAAAAAATTTCAACGTAAACGATGGAAACTCAGATTTGAGAATCGCACGATAAAAGCTTTTCCCACTGATTCCTCCAGTAATCAGGGAGTTGAGCCGAACGTGACGTTAGCAGGCGTGCAGCGCAGGTGGGATGTGATTCGTAAAGTTTTGATAGGGTATTGTATGCACGGCGTGGAGCGGCGCGGCGGGACTTCGCTGTAACCGTGCGAAGGGCAGCTATATCAGCTTCGGTACAGTGCTGGATCAGTTCAGCAAGACGCTCAGTGCTGGAGAAGAGATCAATCGTCTCATGGCCGATGCGTGGGGTAGGCAATGCGTTGATGTGGATGCCAGCGGGATCCTGGCGGACAATTTGATCATAATTCCATCGATCTTCAGTAACGAATGGATCATAGAAAAGATAGATCGTGCCGCTGAGATCTGACTTAGTAATGGCCATGTCTTTATTCAGATCAGAATTAAAATTTTTCGTCAGGCGGTCATCGTGGGGAAAGACATCCTTTGGGTCTATCGAATATTGCGGCGAAAGTGCGATGCTTATATCTGCCCCAAGAAGCTGGCCATATTTTATCGCAGCGTAGCCTCCCATCGAAAAGCCATACAGAATGGTCTTTTGGTGCGTGCGAGCAACTTTGCGTATCTCGTTAGATATAACAAACATATCGTTTTGTGGAAACCAATTATTGCCTCGGCCGACTATGCCGATAAGCGAATAGCCTAATTTTCGCAGTGGCTCCTGCCCCCAAAAACAGCCATCGCCTTTCTCAAAGTCCATGTGAGCAAAAGTTACGACTAGCCAGTCTGATGCAGTTGGTTCTACAACGAGCCTGATATTGTCGGTGAGGTATAACTGTTCTGACATGATCGTAATCTCTCTGTGGTCTGTCGGCTAAGTAGTCGCTTCAAAATTCATTTTCGCTCGTGGGGAGGAGAAGGGGACGCCTTGATAGGTTCGCGCCGCTTAACGCGGCGTAATGTTGCCTATTTTAGTTATCGGATTTCCATTCTCAATACTGCCAGATTACTCGACAAATAAGTGCCGGCATTTTTGGGGATATGGACGTATAGGATTTTCATTTTAGAGTGGTTCGCTTCAATTCGGGAAATTTTTCTATAAATTGTTTATAAAGCTATCGCAAGCGGGGCGGGGAGCGCTGTTATTGCGTCCCCCGCCCGCGAAATTAGTTACGCCCTGCGTTTTTTGGGCGTTTTACGGCAGTCTGGCCACATTCTACTGGGTGAGGCTTGGACGCCGTTGGCGGGATGACTAACTTGGCGAGAGGGCTGTGCGCCGTTCATAGACAACATCAAGCAGCATGCGCTCCCATTGCGCGATGATCAGGGGGATGTCAAAACGGGAGACATCCTCGCGCGCGGCCTCGCCCCAACGCAGGCGAAGATCGTCGTCAGCAGCGAGCTGGGCCAAAGCTGCGGCGAGACTGCTTCCATCCTCATCCGCCTCGACGAGCATCCCATCCAGATCATTGCGTATCAGGTCGTTGGGACCGTTGCACTCAGCATAGGCAATACACGGCAGGGCAGCGTTCTTTGCCTCCAGGATGACGATGCCAAATCCCTCGAATTCGGACGGCAACACGAAGATCGAACTGGCATCGAGTTCAGCGGCAATGGCCGGTGTCGTGCCGCGGAGATTGATTTTCTGGGCGAGGTCGGCCTGATCGATCAACTCCTGGAGCATTTTACGTTCGCTGCCTTCACCGAAAATATCAAGGCGCCAACCCGGCATCATCGGCGCGGCTTTGATGAATGCCTTGATCAGCCGATCGAAGCGCTTTTGTTTCTCGAGCCGTCCGACGCCGATAACGCGCAGGGGGCGTGATCCAATCGTCAGCACCTGACGAAGTGGCGTGACGGGAACGCCATTCGGCAGGGTGTAGATCCGGCCCTGAAAAGTTTCCGGCAGGGACATCTTGAACCGTTCAAGTAGCAGATGCACGGCATTAACCTTCTCGAAACAGGCTAGGCGGCGCTCGCGTGACCACCAAAGTTCCTCGATTTTAGCCGGGTCATTGTGCTCGGAGGCGACAATAGGGATGCCAAGAGCAAAACAAGCATTGACCACTGGCTCGAATAGCCATTCGGAAAGCATGGGTACGAAGACGTCAAGATCGGATTTTGCGAGTTCGATGCGTAACTTGGCCGTGCTGGCATCGACATGATCCTCGTTAAACACATCAATGACTTTGATGCTTTCATTGAGGTTATAGACCGGCCTGGTGCCACCCCAGTTGCGGCAGAAGATGAACACCGTGTGCCCGCGATTGGCGAAGCCGTTGGCGAGCTGTGAGGCGAGGCGCTCTATTCCGCCCTTTGAGAACAGCATGCCGTGGACATAGAGCCCGATTCGCAGCGCCGGCCGGCCATTGCGTGCTTCATATTTGGCGAGCAATGCACCGGCATCAAACATGTCGTCCTTGGCTTTACCGGGGTTGCGGTTGGCAAAGCGCGTCCATTCTCCGTCAAGTAACGCAAGTATCAACCGAAAAGCCCGGCGCGACAAATGGAATGTATCGACGACGTAATTCGCAATCAGCTCGCGCTCGTGGAAATATTTAGGCGTGCCCTCGAGCTTGTGCACAGCCGAGCTGGAATGGCGGCGGAAATAATTGGTCGCGGCGGTGGTGAAGACGAGCTTGGCGCCTACCAGCGCCGACAGATAGACATACCAGTCGCCGCACATTTTATAGGTTTTGGCGATAGCCGCGCCGGAGATCAGCTGGTCTCGCCGGATCACCGTGGCGCTACCGTTGACGATCAAGCACATCGAGCCGAAGCCGCTCTCGATTGCGGCCAGCCCGTCCATCTTCACCGTGCCACCCCAGAAGGGAAAATCAGAGGTCTTGTAGTAGGAATCGAGTGCGCCGGGCTGGAATACACCGAATTCATTGATGATCTCGGTTCGGCAAAAAGCCAGATTGACCTCCGGATCATCAAAGGCAGGCAGCATTTTTTCAAGAAAATCATCGCTAGCGAGATCATCGCCTTCGGCGATCCAGATCAACTCGGCGCGAGCCATCTCGGCCCCCTTCAGCCATTGCATGAAGGGGCTGCCGGTGTTGGTCTCATTGCGTGCAAACCGCACGCGCGGATCTGTGAGATATTCGCTTACCACTGCAGCCGTACCATCTGTCGAGCAGTCATCGAGCACGAGGATGTCGGTGTCGCCAATCGTCTGCGAAAGGATTGAGTCAAGCCGATCACGGATGAATTTTTCATGATTGTAAGCTGGAACAATGACCGTGGCCAAGGGGCGCAAGTCAGCGATCTTGCGGGCATGAACGGCGATTTCGAGGATGCGCTTCTTCGACGTGTAGCCATCGAGTAGCCGTGCTCGCGCTGCTGCGCCGGCTTTTTCCAAACGCAGTGGTAATTTGTGGTAGAGCGAGAACGCCTGAAGGGCGGTTTCAGTGTCGAAGGCCGGCACGCCCACGCCAGCATCCATCTGGCAGAATTCAGAAATGCCAGTGGCGCCGGTGAAATAGACGGTGGGGATGCCAAATTGCGCAGCCTCCATGCACACCAGCGGGAACGGGTCTTCGCGGGAGGATAGGAAGAACACATCGCCCGCAGCGATCAGCTTGTTGGCATCCTCATGTTCGCCGATGAACCTGATTCTGTCTCCCGCCCCTCTGAGTGCCACCTTGCCGCGCAGAGTCTCGAGGTCTTCACCCCCGCCAATCCAAATGAATTTAGCCTCGGGTATGACCGCCCGCTCGACGCATTTTAAGGCTGTGTCGAGGAAGTAATCAGGCCCCTTGCGTTGGTAGACCGTACCACAACCGACGATAACGAAGTCTGACTCGGCGAGGTGCAACTCCTTGCGCGCAGCCTGGCGGTACACGATGCACTCATGTGACGTGTTAGCAATGACATTGATAAAGGCATTGCTAAGGAAAATGATATCCGGATTACAGGCGAACGAGTTCATGAGCACGTCGCGTACTGCGGTCGAGACGGCGATGATCGACTTCACATGCGGGAGGATGTTGGCGAAATCATTTTGGAATTGGCGGATTACCATTTCCATTTCGTGAACGTGTAGAATTAGCGGTGCGCGGGCGATTGGGGGAAAATGGCTAAAAAGTTTCCAGACACGAGATGCTGCGACCGTGTTGACGTAGCAATAGGCGAAATTATCGTCCATGAAGGATGTGAGTGCCGGGTTTGATCCGGCATCAGCCAGACTCTCGATCAGAACATGCGTTTCGGCATATTCGGCGTATCGCGCTACCAACCGGCCAGGTCCCAGTAGCAGCAGCTTGATAGGGTAGCGCGTATGGTTGGCGAACCATTTTATGGTTTCAAGAAGTACCATCTGTGCACCGGCATGAATTGCGTCATGGCCAACAAACAGCAATTTTGGCAGATTTGGGTCGATGGCGATCTTGCGGCTGGATTTTGGAAATGCTGGTCGGCCCCCTGCCTTACCCGCAACAACATAATGCCAGAACGGATTGAGATTGGCCTTTGTGACATCCGGGTTCATCCGCATGTAGTATTTGACGTCGAAATCAGAGTGCGGGTTGTAGCCCAGACGCCAGCCGTAAGTTACGAAGTGATCGGCGGGATCAAGTCCATAAAGAGGTGGTTTCTGATTTAGATAGAAGTCGGCATCGAAATAATTTATGATTTCGTCGCGGATGCGGCGGTCAGGCTGGCGTCCTTCCATTTTGCCGAATGCAAGGTAGTGGAAGAACGGGTCAGTGTCGGCGGCACGCACGTCAGGATAAGCAAGCATATAATCGCGGACGCTAAACGTGGGGCAGGGATCAATTTGGCGTCGCCATCCAAATAATGCGTAATGCAGCAGGGGGGAGGTTGAAGAAAAATCTACGGTTTTCAGTTCTGTTGTGTAATGCGTCGCATTAAAATCGGGGCGGATCATATCGAGCGCTTGGCGGAAGTTGCGTTCGGCCTCGGCGCTGCGTGCAGGCTTGACCTTACGCCCTTCGGCCTGACCGTCGCGCAGATAGTGCAAAAAGGGGTTGCTGCCGTTAAGCAACACATCCTCAAAATCAGCGAGGTAATCGATGACCGAAAAATCCATTGTTGGACTCCGGCCTTCACGCCAGCCTTGAGTAGCAAAATGAACCAGGGCGTTAGTGGAGGGGGAAATGTCGGGGGCGTTCCGAAGCCGGTAGAATTCAGCGTCGAATTGCGCCGCCATTATGGTGTAATCGGCAGCAGGTAGTTCAGAAGGAAGTATATCTGGCATGGCTGGTTCTGCGAGATGCGTCTGGTCCGGATTTTCTGGCGTACCGGCGAGATTTGAAATATCCATGGTAGAAGTTGGTTTTTCAATAAGAGGGTACGCGTGTGGGAGAGATAAATTGGTGCCCGCCACTTGGACAATCAGCCGGTTGGGGTCAACCTCACGCGTGGATTGAATCCAAAAACCACACACGCCACCGCGCTTGCCATCAACTTTCAAGTCGGCGCGGAATTCAGAAGCGCTGCCCTCGCCGACAATTTCATCTCCGTCCTTGAGGACAACGTGGACCACACGCTCAGGTGAGAATGGCGCCCAGACCCAGCCTAAGGCGCCACTTGGGCCCCGATGGTCGATATATCCTTCAAAGCTGCCGGCGTCACGAGCCTCCTGGGTGATGTCGATTGGCTTGTCAGAGCCCGTGATCTTGATGACCAGCTTGTCGTCCAGAGTGACGTTTTCGTGAAAAGTCAGAACAAAACCATGCCGGCCGGTACCAATATCAGCATCACGCAGGTCCTTGCGTTCCTGATTGGCTTTTGCAGAGGCAATCACGATTCCGTCATAATAGGCAACGACCTCAGCGGGAGATTCGTAAGAGTCTTCATTGACAGCCCATCCGGTGGCAGATGTGGGTGAAATTCTATCGATGAAGCCTTTGATGTTCGCACCATGGGCTTTTTTTCGTATTCTGCGGAGCACTGTTTCAAAAAACCTTATAATGAAATAGTTTTATCGTAGCGCGTCTGGCGGGGTATTGCAAAATCCCTATTTTTGGGCGGACAGATCAATTCTGTGGGAACTATCAATATAGCTCAATTGACACCAGATTTGGTGCTTTGGTCTGACTTGACATCCGGGCCGATCTCGTCCGTTCCCCGCCGAAGTAGGGATTGGTCGATCTCGGGTCGGCGGTGGACCCCCTCCCGCTGGATCGGGTGCTGAGCACCCTTCGCTCACCGAACTGGCGCACCAGATCAGTGAGGACAGACGCCTTCGACTGGAACATGGAACTGATAGACAGCGCATAGCGATTGATCAAGCTGGCCAACGCTCTGATACTGAGACATCTGCACCCGGTTCGCCGCACCGATCACCGCCGCAAATGTCGTCTTGTCCTTGTCGTAGTGTTTGTTGAAACGACCCGTTTTATAGAACAGTCGCCACTGCTCGCTCGCCAGCATGACCGCACCACGCCGATAAGCCGCAAGAACGGCGCGAACCTGCATCTCTTTTATTGCGGTCATGTTTGACGACAACAGATCTGTGCGCATAACTAGGCGTGCGGCGGCGGTCGGCTTCCTTCGCGTTATCAAGCCATTCTCCCGGTCAAGAATGAGTATGGCAGCAGCCGACCTTCGCTGTTGCGGATCATACGAGTCATCCGGTCGAGGCAAGATTCTCCCCTCCGGTTCCAACGGAATGTCGCCGCTCCGGTATATCGTCCGAGATGTTTCACTAAAATCGAGTGAAACACGCCGGTCACGGCGCGGCGCATGAACCCATTGAATCACTCAACCCGGTTCACGTAGACACGATGGCCCGTTGCAGCGTCGGTGCGCGCGAACACGCGCGCGGAACGGTTGACCGCTAGATGCACTTGGGTCTTGCCAATATGCTTGTAGGCTGGAAGTCCATCTGTCATCACCGTGGCGGTGTCATCGAGAACGTCATCCAATGCCGCGGCGATGGCCTCTTTGTGCCGCGTCCTTTGCGATTCGCCGGAGGCCCGTCGTCATCGTCGTGATCCCGAGATGATTTCGCCTGCTTGCGGGTAGGCGCACCGGCATACATCTCGTCAATCTCCACCACGCCGAACAGGATCGGGTTCGCTTCGGCCACCATGGCCCGCACGCGATGCCCAAGATACCACGCCGACGGATACGAAATGCCAAGCATCTCGCCCAACTTCACTGCGGAAATGCCCTTCGAGGAGGACACGATCAGGTAAATGGCATGCGCCCATGTCAGAAGCGGTAAATGCGTCCGGTGCATCGGTGTTCCAGCCGTCACCGAGAATTGCTTTTTACACGACTTGCAATGCCAGAACTTCGTCTTTGGCATGTATGCCGCACTGCCCACCGCGCCACAATGATAACACTCAGATTCATGCAGCCAGCGCGACCTCTCAAACCAAGCACGCGCCGCGTCCTCGTCAGGAAGCATCTCATTGAAGGCGCGAAGGGTTATCGTCATGATTCGTTCTACATCAAGTCGTCTATTTAGTAAACTTAATAGTTTTGAATTCTGTTATCCTCGACGGTGATTGAGGCGTGCGGTCGATCTGGTTGATCGGGCGCATTCAGCGGCGCATCAGCAGGTCTTGGCTGCGATCCAGGTTGAGTTGCAGCTGCCATAACCCGGACTGGGATAAATTCCGGGTCCGGCTGCGCCGCCACCAACTCGCCGCTCCGAACCTGCGTGCGCCATTTCCAGAGCTGACCACGCGAAACCTCGAAGTGCCGCGTAACCAGCGCAAACACCGCTCCCGGCGCACCCGCTTCAGCCACAATCCGAAGCTTCTCTTCCGCCCGCCAGCGACGCCGGCGCTCAATCGCGGAAATGATCTCCATACCAAACCGTCCCCACCTCATAATGACCCGCATACAAGCGCCGCTATGAGCGCTCCCTACGCAGTCGCGGTAGGCGGTTCAGATCGGATGGATACGCTGGATACGACCTTCTTTCGTAAGCGATGTTCTGCGGCCCTGTGATTTGGCTTTGACTTTCGCGTCAGGCTGTGGCTGCCGGCTTCCAGCACCATGGCATAAGTTCGTCGATGCGCGCCTGAGGCCATCCGTTGACGAGGCGGGTCAGCAGATCGGAGAAGTAGGTCTGCGGGTTGACGCCGTTGAGCTTACAGGTTTCGATCAGTGAGGCGGCGGCTGCCCAGTTTTCGGCGCCTTCGTCCG
>JAJZCS010000046.1 GCA_021829055.1 Pseudomonadota bacterium | reverse complement strand
TTGTCGTTCGCGATCCCCACACTGACCAGCAATACACAACCTGCCTTGATGGCTGTTTCAATGGCTGCGATCCGTGCCTTTCTTCACGAAGCTGGTAAACAGCTAGGAGAAATGGCCACCGTCGTTGCCGGCCATTCGCTGGGCGAATATTCGGCTCTGGTGGCCGCTGAGAGCTTTTCGATTCCTGAAGGGGCAAAGTTGTTACGGATTCGGGGTGATGCCATGCAGCGGGCGGTGCCGCCTGGTGAAGGCGCGATGGCTGCACTGCTCGGCTCGACAATCGAACAGGCCCGGACGGTCTGTGAGGAGGCTGCGCAGGGTGAGGTCGTGGGGATCGCGAACGACAACGGTGGCGGCCAGGTGGTGATCTCTGGTGCACTTGGAGCCGTTGACCGAGCGATCGAGCTTTCCCGAATGCAAGGCGTAAAGAGGGCTATGAAGCTGCCCGTATCGGCGCCCTTCCATAGCTCTCTGATGGCGCCTGCTGCTGACGCGATGCGCGGTGCGCTAGTTGAAGCCCCGCCACGATCGCCGGTGGTACCGCTGATTGCCAATGTCACTGCAGGTTCAGTGACTGATGCCGCAACAATCAGTGCCAACCTGGTAGAGCAGGTAACGGCCACGGTGCGTTGGCGGGAGTCTGTGAGTACAATGGCAGACCTTGGGATCACTCGCTTCATCGAGTTTGGCGCCGGGAAAGTGCTGGCCGGACTGGTGAAGCGGATTGCTCCGGAAGCTGAGGCTTTATCCTGCGGCTCACCGGCAGAATTAGAGCAGGTGTTGAAGCATGTCCTCTGATCCCTTTCGCCTTGATGGCAAAAAGGCGCTGATTACTGGAGCTTCCGGTGGCATCGGCGCCGCGATTGCCCGCGTGCTGCATGCGCAGGGGGCTACCGTTGCTCTTTCTGGCACTCGCGTTGACGTGCTTGTGGATCTGGCGAAATCACTCGGGGACAAACGAGCGCATGTATGTCCCGGTAATCTTTCTGAGGCTGATGCCGCAGCGGTTCTGGTCGCCCGCGCTGAGGCCGCCATGGGTGGACTTGATATTTTGGTAAGCAACGCGGGCGTCACCAAGGACGGCCTCGCACTGCGGATGAGCGACGCGGATTTCGAATCGATTCTCGCGCTGGACTTGACAGCTCCGTTCCGCCTTGCTCGAGCAGCATTGAGAGTTATGCTGCGCAACCGCGCGGGCCGCATCATCAATATTGGCAGTATCGTCGGAGCAACAGGCAATCCTGGGCAGGCGAACTATGTCGCTGCCAAAGCGGGTCTTGCGGGGTTGACTAAGGCTTTGGCGCAGGAAGTGGCCTCGCGCGGGGTTACGGTGAACCTGATTGCTCCAGGTTTTATCGCCACGCCAATGACGGAGGCGCTGACGGACGCCCAACGTGCCGCGCTGCTGGCCAGAATCCCGCTCGGGCGCATGGGGGTGCCTGAAGATGTTGCATTTGCCGTGGCTTATCTCGCTAGTGACGCGGGTGCGTGGATCACTGGCGCAACGATGCACGTTAACGGTGGCATGGCAATGCTGTAGCCGATAGGCGTCATGGTTGGCGCGCGCAAGCGAACCATGCTAAGCGCGCGGCAACTTTGGGGTTGTCAGAGTCGCTTGCACCGTCAATCGCGGTGCTTTGTCATAATGATCATGCGTCAGGAGTAGCACAGTATGAGCGAAGTCGCCGATAAGGTGAAGAAAATAGTTGTTGAGCATCTCGGGGTCGATGAGGCAAAGGTTACTCCGGAAGCTTCATTTATCGATGACCTAGGTGCGGACAGTCTGGATACTGTCGAGCTGGTAATGGCCTTTGAAGAGGCGTTCAGTGTCGAAATTCCAGAGGACGCTGCCGAGAAGATTGCGACCGTCAAGGACGCGATTGATTACATCGAGAAGAAACAAGCCGAATAAAACCCCTTCGGTCCGGAGAATCGCCATGCGTCGTGTCGTTGTCACTGGCATGGGTATCGTCTGCCCGCTCGGAGTCGGGGTGGAAAATGTTTGGAAGCGCCTGATAGCCGGCGAGTCCGGACTCCGCCCCATCGGCAGTTTCGATCCTTCCGACTTGCCGGCAAAGGTTGCCGGCGAGGTTCCGCTGGGTGCACGTGGTGAGGGCAAGTACGATCCCGTTGACTGGATCCCAGCGAAAGATGTCAAAAAAATGGATCGGTTCATCCATTTTGGTATCGCGGCAGCCGTCGAGGCGGTCGAGGATTCCGGCTGGGCGCCGCAAACGGAAGAGGAACGCTGTGCCACCGGCGTGATGATCGGGTCTGGGATCGGCGGGCTACAGACAATTTATGAAGGCTCAGTGATGATGCACGAGGGTAAAGCCCGCCGCCTCTCGCCATTTTTTATTCCATCGGCGCTCATCAATCTAATTTCTGGTCAAGTTTCGATTCGCTACGGCTTCAAGGGGCCGAATCATGCTGTTGTCACTGCCTGTGCCACTGGTGTGCATGCGATCGGCGATGCCGCCCGCCTCGTTGCATACGGCGACGCTGATGTCATGCTTGCCGGCGGTGCCGAAGCAGCAGTCTGCCCAATAGGAATTGCTGGCTTTTGCGCTTCACGCGCCCTGTCGACTAGCTTTAATGACAACCCCACTGCGGCGTCTCGCCCTTGGGATAGGGACCGTGACGGGTTTGTTATGGGCGAAGGTGCGGCCGTTGTTGTACTCGAAGAGTATGAGCACGCGCTGAGGCGCGGCGCAAAAATATATGCGGAATTTGTCGGGTATGGCATGTCCGGAGATGCCTACCACATTACTGCGCCAGCCGAGCATCACGAGGGCGCATTCCGCGCGATGGCGGCCGCGCTGAAATCAGGTGGCCTGGCTCCTCAAGATGTGCAATATATTAATGCGCACGGTACTTCGACACCGCTTGGTGACGATCTCGAGCTCGAAGCAGTAGAAAATCTATTCGGCACTTCGGCCAGACACATTGCGATGTCCTCGACCAAATCGTCTGTCGGGCATCTGCTGGGCGCTGCTGGTGCGGTAGAGGCTGTGTTCTCTATTCTTGCCATTCGTGACCAAGTTGCGCCGCCTACCCGGAATCTCGAAAATCCGAGCAGGCCGAGTATAATCGATCGCGTAGCGATGGAGGCTCAGCCGCGTCGGATCGATATTGCCCTGTCCAACAGCTTCGGCTTTGGGGGCACAAACGCATCGATCCTGTTCCGTAAGTTGCATTGACGTTGATGGGATGGCTACGCCGGATTTTTTTCCTATCCGGGATGCTATTCGTTGTGTTTGGCGTCGGCCTGCGACTGGTGGATCGCTTTTATTATGGGCCCGGCGCACTTCCTGTTTCTAGGGATATCGTAATTCCGGCGGGCGGAGTTGCCCGAATAGCTGCTACGCTTAGGCGCCGCGGTGTGATCCGGCGTCCGGTGCTCTTCGAGCTGGCGGCTTGGGTTACCCGCGGTGAGGGATCTCTCCACGCCGGTGAGTTCCGCTTCATTTCTCATGGCAGCATGCGTTCCGTTCTTGAGACGCTGCGAGACGGTCGGCCGGTGGAGCACCAAATCATGATACCGCCCGGGGTAACGGCAACGCAGATCGCCGCAATCATCAATGATGCGCCGGCTGCCCGAGGGCGTGTGGTTGCGCCGCCAGAGGGCAGCGTCCTTCCACAAACGTACGATTATCTATACGGCACAGAGCGTTCGGTGATCCTCCTGCGAATGCAGAGAGCGATGAATCGGGCGCTCGCTTTTGCCTGGGCAAACCGCGCACCGAATCTGCCGCTTGGGGACAAGCGGCAAGCACTTATCCTCGCATCCATCGTGCAACTCGAGACACCGAGGCTGGCTGACCTGCCAAAGATCGCCGGTGTTTACGAGAATCGTCTGGTCAACGGTATGAAGCTTCAGGCTGACCCGACGGTCATTTTTGCGGTGACGGGCGGGACAAGTACGGCGCTGACACACCGGGTCGATAGCCGCGATCTTGCGGTAAAAAGCCCCTATAACACATATCTCCACGTTGGGTTGCCGCCCGGACCCATTTCGGCACCAGGGCTTGCGGCGATCCACGCGGTGCTGCACCCTGCACGGACTGACGCGCTGTACTTTGTCGCCACACCTAATGGCGGGGATGCGTTTACACGTAATTTTGCCCACCAGCGTGCGAATGTTGCCCGTTACTGGCGTCGGAAAGAGGCTGGGGCCAAACCCTGATCGATGCCAAGAGATGGGCTTTCAATAGCCTAACAGTGTTGTCACTGGTCCCGCGGCCGTGCGCAACTGGCGGTGTATCGGTAATCATGCGCCTGTGAGACATCCTTCGTTTGCACTGCGTGCCTGACTAGGGTCTGTGGTCATTTGCTCTAGGGGGATTCCGGTGCGGCGTTTTCTCTGATTCATAGCCGATCAGCCTTTGAAAGGCTGATTGATGGGACGCTATGGGCTGCGTGCGGACCAATGGGAGCGGATTTCGCATCTTTTGCCTGGAAAAGACGGCGACGTCGGTGTGACTGCGAAAGACAAAAGCTTTTCGTTGACGCCGTGCTGTATTGGTATCGTGCGGGCATTCCCTGGCGGGATTTACCTGAGCGGTTTGGCGCTCCGATCAACGTCCATAAGAGGTTCAGTCGTTGGGCCAAAAGTGGCGTGTGGGAAAGGGTTTTGCCTATTTGGCTGCCGATGCTGACAATGAATATGCGATGATAGACAGCACCATCGTGCGCGCCCATCAGCATAGTGCCGGCGCGCAAAAAAAGCCGGCGAAGACCAGGCCATCGGGCGGTCCCGTGGCGGATTGAGCACCAAAATTCACGCTCTGGTCGACGCATTGGGAAATCCGACTGCGTTTGTCCTGAGCGGTGGCCAAGTCCATGATCTGATTGGCGCCGATCACCTATTGCCCGGCATGGAGGCCGATTTGCTGATCGCCGACAAGGCATTCGACGCCGATGAGCGCGTCATCACACTGCTTTCAGACAAAAACAAAGCCGTCGTGATCCCGCCCAAGGCAAACCGCAAAGTTGCCCGAAACTACGACCGCGACATCTACAAAGCACGACACCTGATCGAGAACTTTTTCGCCAAACTCAAGCAGTTCCGCGCCATCGCAACCCGCTACGGCAAAACCGCCAGAAACTTCCTCGCAGGCATCCACCTGACCGCCAGCGTCATTTGGCTTAATTGACCACAGATCCTAAAGCTGATTAAAGATCATCCGTTAAATACTGCCGACGGGCTGTAGGCCCGACAAAAAGTGCCGGAAAGCCGTTCCCGCTCCTGCACCGCGCAGGGGTGAAGCCGGGAGGGGAAGGAAACTTCGTCGACGGTCTCGATATCCGATGATTATGATCGACCCATCGGGGTACTTAAGGGCGTTGGGCACCATCACAAGAACGCATTACGCGCCAGACCAATGCGGTAAATGCAGAACTCGGGCACGTGCGCTTAATCATATCATCGCTTATTATATACGATGCTATGACATCGCCGCACATTCATCGTACTGCGAGGCCGCGTTCCGGTTTGTTGGATGAAGATCTGCTGTTGTTGCTTCACGACGTCGCTCGCTTAACCCGGATTGAAACTGATCGTCGCGCTCGTCAGCATGGCATGACCCGAGCGCAATGGGTCATGCTATTGAAGCTTGCTCGTTATCCAGGGTTGTCCCAGAAAGATCTCGCGGAGATCCTAGAAGTCGAACCGATGAGCGTGGCCCGATTGACTGACCGGCTGGAAAGCCGCGGCCTGGTTGAACGCCGGGCTGACCCTGGTGATCGACGCATCTGGCGTCTGCATCTTCGGTCCGACGCTGAAAATATAGTTGGTGTGGTCACAGCGGAGCGTGCTGCGATCGCAGACTTGGTGACACGCGACTTATCCCCATCGACTCTGAAGACGATGCTGGATGGTCTTGCCCGGATCAAAGCCACGCTTGCGGCTGCAGGGCGGGCCGGGCACGATGCCGTGCGCCCTGAACGAGAGCCTGATTGCCACCCCGACATCACCAAAATTGAGAATCAAAATACCGCGCGGGAGACTGCCTGATGCCAGCACTAAGTTCTACTGCAAGCGCGGCTAGTCGGGAGGCAGATACTCCAGCAGTTGCCAGATCGGCCAGTAAACGATTACTGCGACCGATCCTGATGATCGGCGGCGTTGCTCTGATCCTGCTTACCGTCCTCCTTTACTGGTTATTCACGGGAGGGTCGGTGTCAGTGACCGATACCTACATTGATGCTGCCACGGTCGGTCTATCGACTGATGTGTCCGGTTTGGTACAGAGCGTCGATGTTAGAGATCATGAGCGTGTGAAGGCGGGGCAGGTGCTATTTCGGCTCGATCCAGCCCGCTTTAAAATTGCAATCGATCAAGCGAAAGCAAATCTTCTGGAAGTAGTCCAGCTGATTGGCGCTGCGCGCCATACGTACGAGGCGGATTTGGCAAAAATCGCCATGCAGAAAGCGATTGTAGAAAATGACAAGTTGAGTTATCGGCGCTACGCCTCGTTAGTGCGGAGTGGTGGAGTTACGAGATCGGATTACGACAACGCGAAATATACGCTGGACAGCGCCGAGGCCTCGCTCAAGTCAATGCAGGCACAATCTGGCGTCGATCTGGCGAAGCTTTCCGGTAATCCCCACATCGCCGTCACAGACACGCCGCAATACAAGGCTGCGTATGCCGCGCTTTTACGGGCTGAACTGGATTACCATAATTCTGTTGTTCGTGCGCCTTTCTCTGGAGTTGTAACGGAAACAGAAAAATTGAAACCCGGAATGTATCTCCCGGCCGGAACGGCCGCGTTTGGTTTGGTATCCGAGAAAGATGTTTGGGTCAGATCCGAGCCAAAGGAGACGGAGCTTACATGGGTAAGGCCGGGTGATAAAGTTAACATCTATGTTGATACCTATCCTGGGCAAGTTTGGCACGGTGTAGTGTCCAGCATCTCCCCGGCTAGCGGTTCGACTTTTTCTATCCTGCCGGCCCAAAATGCGTCCGGCAACTGGGTGAAGGTGGTCCAGCGAATCCCGTTGCGCGTGGCCATTACTGGAGGACCAAAGCACTTAGTGCTGCGTGATGGTATGAGTGCTGAAATCACCATCAAGACAGGACACGTCCGCTCGCTCATGAACTTGTTTTGAGTACGGCGACACCAATGCCGGCCGACACGACACCGCGAGAAGAAGTCATGCGTGTGGTTGGTCTGCCGCGTGCCATCGTTACGGTCGGATGCATGATCGGTACATTGATGCAGGCGCTGGACGCTACTATCGCGAATGTGTCGCTGCCTTACATGCAGGGAACCTTGTCTGCATCCTATGATGAAATCACATGGGTCTTGACCTCATACGTGATCGCTGCCGCGATCATGACTGCTCCTGTCGGCTGGCTTGCTGCCCGTTTCGGCCGCAAGAACGTATTCCTGATCTCGCTTGTCGGATTTACGATAACCTCAATGATGTGTGGGGTCGCTACCTCACTTGCCGAGATGGTTGTCGACCGCCTGATGCAAGGGGTTTTCGGGGCTGCACTGGTGCCGCTCAGCCAGTCCACCATGCTCGATATTTATCCGGTTGAAAGACGCGGGTCGGCGATGGCTATCTGGGGCATTGGTGTCATGATCGGGCCGATCCTGGGCCCGACTTTGGGGGGGTATCTCACCTACTTCTACGATTGGCGATACGTCTTCTTTGTGAATCTCCCGTTCGGGATTGCGGCAACACTTGCTCTGGCTATTTTTATGCCTGCGCGAGGTGCTGCAAGACGGCCGGCCAGCAGTAACTTCGACTGGACCGGTTTTGCTGTCCTCTCGCTGTTTTTAGCTTCGATGCAAATCATGCTGGATAGAGGCCAGGAAAAGGATTGGTTTTCCTCGCCTGAAATCGTGACTTTCGGCATCCTCGCAGCGATCGGCCTCTACATGTTTGTGGTGCATATGTTTACCGCCGAAGAGCCTTTCATTCCACGCGGTGTCTTCGGTGATCGTAACCTTAACGCCAGCCTGATCACGATGTTTGCTGTCGGGTCCGTTTTGCTTTCGTCAGCAACTTTGATGCCTCCGTTCCTTGAAAAACTCGGCAATTATCCTGTGGAAGCGGCCGGCCTCGTAATGGCGCCCCGGGGGTTAGGGACCATGGCCGCAATGATGGTCGCTGGTCGGTTATCGAACCGGATCGACCCGCGTTGGCTCATGCTGCTTGGCTTTATGTTACTTGTCGGATCGTTTGTGATGATGATGAAATGGTTGCCGTCAACGTCACAAACCTATTTGGTGGAAACGATGATTGTTCAGGGTGCGGGCCTCGGCTTCGTGTTCACTCCCTTACAGGTGGTGGCTTTTTACACGCTCGATTCCGCCTTGCGTACGCAAGGCACCTCGCTACTCAGCCTCATGCGGAACGTCGGCATGGCGGTCGGTATTTCCATAACAGAGGCATTTCAGGTTCAGATGTCGCAGGTCGCGCACGCATCGCTCAGCAGCAACATTACGCCTTTTGACCGAACTTTGCAGGCAGGTGGCGCGATCACGCGGTATCTTGACCCGATGACACATCATGGTGCCGCATTGCTCAGCTCGATGATTGATCAGCAAGCTGAGGTGATTGCTTACGTCGATACCTTCAAGTTCATGATGGTTGTCGCCATTCCGGCAGCACTGTGTCTGTTGCTGATGCGTCGGCCGCCACGGTACGACCACGCATCGACTCAAAATGCTGAAATGGCAGCATTGGAATGAAGGTTTCTGATCCTGGGGTGTACGGAACCGCCGACGCTGCTCAGCCGCCGGTGCTTTTTTTTGAGGATTTTGTGCTGGGTAACATAATCTTGCACGGCAGCGTGACTCTCGCTGAAGCCGACATCATCCGCTTTGCGGCTGAGTTTGACCCTCAGCCAATGCATACGGACCCAGTGGTAGCACAATCAGTCACAGGTGGTCTTATTGCCAGCGGATGGCATACTGCATCGCTGACGATGCGGCTTCTGGTGACTGGAGGCAACTACCGGCCTGCGCCGGGAACCTTAGGGCTCGGTATCGAAACGCTCCATTGGCACTGCCCGGTCCGGCCAGGTGATACGCTGCGTGTGCAAGTTGAGCTGCTTTCGAAGCGGCTCAGCAAGTCCAGACCCGAGTTTGGTATCTTGACGATGCGTTGCACAACGGTGAATCAGCATGAGGTAGCGGTCCAGACGATGATCAGCAGTGCGCTGGTTCCTTGCCGGTTGAAAGGGGCTTGCACTACAGCTTGACCTGATCGTTCATATTTAGCTTCTCATGCGAGAAGCGTCGCTTGCGACTGGGTATCTTCTGGCGCTGCTGGTGAAATTTCTTATCATACGTGTTCGCCCACAGCGCCGTATCAGGGTTACATCATCTTGTGCCCAACAGATTATGGATCAAGTGCTATTGCATTGTGGATTTGTCCGAGGGTGGCGATTCTGAGAATCGATGCCGTCAGGCTAATGGACGCGAACGCACTCTTGCCTCCTGCGGCCACAGGGCACAATCTAAACGAAATTCACTCTGGAGCTGAGATTTCGATGGATATTACCGCTGCAACGAACGATGACTTGGCTGCCTGT
The DNA here is from genome assembly GCA_021829055.1 of Pseudomonadota bacterium. Classification (GTDB taxonomy): domain Bacteria; phylum Pseudomonadota; class Alphaproteobacteria; order Acetobacterales; family Acetobacteraceae; genus Acidiphilium. The sequence goes on along the minus strand of JAJZCS010000046.1, from coordinate 1,192 downwards.
CAGGCGATCTATGCTCACCATGTCTTGGAGGGTACCGGAACTTTCGAGGAAGTTCCGCCGTCCGTCGAGGAAATCCTGCGCCGCTATCAGACTATAACCAGCACCGGTCATGCTTGGATCGTCGCGCGTGACTTATCTGGCGTGCTTGGATTCGCTTATTTCGACCAGTACCGCCACCACTCGGCTTACCGGTTTGCGGCGGAGGATAGTGTTTACGTCCGCGAAGACGTACGGGGCCAGGGGGTCGGAAAGGCGCTTGTGGTACGTTTGCTTGACGAAGCTGCGCGCGCTGGCTTCACTCAGATGCTTGCAGTTATTGGCGACTCCGAAAACGTCGGCTCGATCGGTGTCCATGCCAGCTTAGGCTTCCAAAGAGTGGGGATTCTGCGTTCCGTCGGGCGGAAATTTGAGCGTTGGCTTGATGTCGTCATCATGCAGCGTCAGCTGGAGTCACGCACTGTGTGATGGATGATTTTTGGATTGCTTATTTGGACAAGACCCGAGTTATGCCATTCCAAATAATAATAGAACGCTCCAATAGTGGCGCTCTGCTGGAGGTGGGGCGTGAGTCATGAGACCTGTGTGCGGGTGGGTGAGGATTCCGAGCACTGCGAGGTTTGTGCAGTGCTGGGGTTTTTCTGACCTGTTTTGAACAGGCCGTCAGGCGTTGGAGGCCATCATGCGGCTGTGGCGAGAATGTTGAGGGTAGGTTTGGGATTGCAGGCGATGGCGGTGAAGTGAACCTGGGCGGTGGCTTTGGCGAGACCGCGCCATCGCATTCGACGGAGACCGCAGCTGCGCTTTCAGGTGCCGAAGATCTTTTCAATCCGGCCGCGGCTGTGATGGATGGGCTGGTTCCAGGCCTGCAGGCCTGTTCGTCGTGACCCCACAAGCCCGTCACGACCACGCGTGGCGTGCCCCCTGGCACGGACCGCCATGGAGAAGTGGGTACCGCGACAGGCGCTGTCGGCAAAGACCTCGCCCGGATCATCCGGGATCACGGCACCGCCGGCGCGGCCGTCATTGACGTTGGCCGGCGTCACCGGGATCTTCTCGACCAGCGCCGTACCTGCATCGGCACCGATATGCGCCTTGAAGCCGCGGATGGCGGGCTTCCCCTTGTGCTTCACCCAACGGCCTTCGTCGTCATCCTTGCTGGCCGAGGCGATGATGGTGGCCTCCACCAGCGTGC
>JAJZCS010000045.1 GCA_021829055.1 Pseudomonadota bacterium | reverse complement strand
GGTCCAACACACCCAAGGCTTCCTCCCAAAAAAGAAGCCTTGAATCTGATTCGCCGCCTTATGGGAATCCCTTAGAGTCCACAGAACCTAGTGTTTCTGAAGTATTGAATTTTTACCTCAATACACGCAGAAAGTGAGCTGGTTCGTGAGTTCAGATCCTCTGTGTCGTGAATCTATGTGCCTCCACTTAGCCTTGGCGATTACATCAGATGTCAGCAACTCGCGATAATGTTACGGATGTGGAATATCCATGCCGGCTCTTTCGAAAAGCGACCGCGATTTCAAGTTAACGCTTTATGCATAGCGCCTTACAGTCAAGTTGCGTGCCGAGAGAGGCGCCGATCAGCTACTGATCGGCGCCTCTGGAAAATAAGAGCTCGTTAGAAAAGGATGCCAGCCTCGAGCAATGCGGTTGCCTGATTGCGACTTGTACCACTCGCACCATAGCCGACAGAACCTGGAACGCCAAGGTCGGTCAGATGCAGGAGACCTATGTCGCCACGAAGAAAAAGATAATTCTTTTGCCAGGTCGGGGCAAAAGATAGCCCAACTCCCTTTGCCCCCGGATTGAGGAACCAAAGATCCGGGCCAGTGCTGTTGAAATATTCAACCCATGCGCCTAGCGAATACGGGGTCTTGCCAAAACTGTAATCGACAAAGAGCGCGGCGCCAAAGTTACTGGAGAACTTAGTAAGTCCCAGCGTTGTGCTCGGCTTGGCGTATACGTACTGCACCTCAGGTACAAGATTCAGGTTGCCTTTGGTGAAGCTGTAATATCCCCCGACCATCGTCGAATTGATATAGTTTGCGCCGTAGGTGCCGACGCTTGTTTGGCCGTATGTACCGGCATTCAATCCCGTTTTGCCGAGATTGCTGGCACCAAACAGCGATATGCTGTTATCGCTGTCGGGGCTATAGGTGACAAGACCCTGCAAAAAATTCCAGACACCGGTATCGAACCCATCGCCGAATGTCACGCTCGCGGAAAGCGGCCCATGACTATAGGTTGCAGCGACACCACGGCTTTGCGAGTTCTCTACATAGAAGATATCCGTGTTCATAACATTCGCGTTATTCCAGTCGATGGCCGATTCCCAACCTTCCAGTGAGGGGAGCTGGCCGGCAGAGATCGTGAAATTGCTTGTCGGTGCAAGGGTAATGTAGCCGGCGAACAGCGGACCTGTCGGAAAATCCTGAACCGAGCTGGGGGTAGGCTTGACGCCCAACGTCATTGACGTCGTTGAACCGACCTCGATCGTAAATTGCACCGGCCCCGAAGGCTTCTGGATTTGGATCAACCCATTGAGAAATTCCGCTCCGGTCGATTTGTCGGTGCCAAGCAGACCCGAACTCGCGGCATCTCCAGTTCCTGAGAGCGCATAGGCATATCCGGTGGCTCCACCAGACAGAACAAGAGATCCAAGCGGCCCACCATCGAACTTGATGCTGCTAGTCCCATTCATGGCGAACGCGGCCGATACGGTGCTCAACGCGGCTCCGACGCAAAAAGCACTAGAAAGCCATGTTTTGGATCGATACGCGTATTTTTTGGTCATATAGCCTCCATATTGATCAACGCTTTATGGCCATGTGACCTGCAATTGCGCCCTTCGCCTAACTTTTGTTGCCTTTAGTTGGCTCCTCTTGTCGTTAACCAATGCACGAATCCGGCCAACGCTATAAAAATGGCCGCCTAGGGGGCTTTCGGCAAAGAATTAAGTCAATGATGTTGCATTCTCGCAATGCCAGCGACGGGGAATTGTTCCGTGGGTTACAGCTGTATTTGCCTTGCCCTTATTCCGGTATCCTACGATCCAGAAACTGTGCTGTTGCGCGTATGGTTTCAGCCAAGCCCATTGAATGAACCTCAACGCCAGGAGGAAAGGCACCGTGGATCCGCGTTGGAAGGGCCCGGTCAAGCAGCACGAAGACACCGCGATCGCTGACTCGCCGGATGAGCCGGCCAAATGCTTGCCGCAGTCTCAATCGCACAATAGCGTCGTCATAGGCTTTAGGTGCCCCGCCGGACAGATGGGTACGCCGCACCCGATGTAGGATATCAGGGCGTGGCCAAGGTGTGCGCTCAAAGACAACCAGGCGCAGCGCATTCCCCGGAACGTCGACGCCGTCGCGCATCGCGTCGGTACCAAGCAAGCACGCATGCTCTTCCGCGCGAAAGATATCGACCAAGCTGGCGTTATTCATCGCATCAACATGTTGAGCGTAAAGCGGTAAGCCTGCTTCTGCCAGCGTAGGTGCAATCCGCTCATGCACTGCACGCAGGCGCGCAATGGCTGTGAACAGGCCGAGGGCACCACCGCCGGCAGCGATGAACAGCTCCCGGTAGGCCGTGGCCAGTGCGTCAGGATCGTCGCGTCGGACATCCTTCACAATAAAAACGCGAGTCTGCGCCCAATATTCAAACGGGGACAGGAAGCTCGCCCGGATTGGGGCTTGAGGTAGGTGGCACGCGCCCGTACGCTCCTCCGCACCCCGCCAACCGGCATCGGCATCCCCAAGATCCACCCCGTCACGTAATGTTGCCGATGTGATTAAGAGGCCGTGTGCGGTAGTCGCAACGTGATCCGCAAACGCAATGGTGGGGTCCAGCATATGAGCCAGCAGAGCAACATCGCGGTCCAGCCGGATAAAGAAAATATGTTCGGGTCGACTGCCCGGTTCCGGGGGGGGGGTCGTGATAGCCGCCAGTACTCGCCTCCAACCAACCAGACGGTCCAAAGCCCGGCGAGCAAGAGCGCGGCAGGTCGCTTCTATGCGGAGCCGCTCACGTTCTTCGATATTGCTGGCCTCCTTATCCAGGCACGCCAGCAGGCGCTCGCGCAGCGCCCGTAAAGGTGATTCCAATCGTCCAAGTGCGCGGGCAAAGCCTTCTGCCCGCTCTGCAAGTTCGGGATGAACAGGGTAAAGATCGACTTCGAGTGTTGGGTTTCGCGAACTGTCTCCGGCCGCACGGGCACGAGCCTGTACCTCCAAGGCACCTAAGAAAAGCTCCGCCGGCCCAGCTCCAACCGTATCCAGTTGTCTCACGTCAGGGTACCGCGCAAACCAACTGGCCCCCGGGAGGACACGTGCCGCAATTAGCGCTGCCTCCAGAGGGGACGCCAGTGTCTCGTCCATCGCCACCAGGTCTTCAATCCGTCGGGCAAGACCACGCGCTCGCGAACGACTACCTTCGGCGCCGAGGAGCCAGCGGCGCAGTTCTGCCATTTCGGTGCCTGATAGCTCGATCGAGAACGCGGAATCCGCTGCGTCAAAAAGGTGATGCCCTTCGTCGAACACATAACGCGTCGGTACAACGCTGTCGTCGAGGCCGCCCCACACAGCCTGAGCCATGACTAAAGCATGATTTGCGATCACCAGGTCCGCGCCGCGCGCCCTGCGAATAACGTGTTCGATGGTGCAGCGACGCCAGTGGGTACATGCGGAATGAACACATTCGCCTCGACGGTCGGCAATCTGCGGCATAATACCTGACCCAAACAGATCGGCAAACCAGCCCGGCAAATCACCGCCAGCGAGGTCGTGTTCCGCGGAGACCAGCGCCCAGCGCGCAATTAAGCCGAGTGCAACAAGAGTGTCACCCCGCGCATTGCTGGCGGCCTCTTCGTAATTGAGTAAGCAAAGATAATTCTCACGCCCCTTCCGGGTGACCACGCGATCACGGCGACGTATAGCGTCAGGCTCTAGACGCACCAGTTCCTGCTCGATCTGACGCTGCAAGTGGCGCGTATACGTTGACACCCATACAGTGCCTTGGTTCCGTTCCGCCCAGAGTGATGCCGGAGCAAGATAACCGAGCGTTTTCCCCGTGCCGGTACCCGCCTCTGCCAGCACGCAGTGGGGTGCGCTTTCGCTCAGGCACGGTGCGAAAGCCGACGTTACCGCCGACGCGTAATCCGATTGTGCGGGCCTTATTTCTGCGCCGGGCCCAAGCAGCTCGAAAAGCCGGGCACGCGCTGCATCAGGTGGCACTGGGTGTGAAGCCGCAGGTGGACGTGGCGCTTCATCCTCCCATTCGGGAAGGATGGACCACAATCGGGTACCCGCCCGATCAGGTCGCGCCGCCGGCTCGCCGAGCGCAGCGGCAACGCTCCGGGCCCATCCCCACCCTTCAGTCCCCAAGAGCGCGGCCAAGGATGCAGCATCGCGGTTCATTGCAAGCCCTCGGCCCTGCGCCAGCCGAGCGAGGAGCGTTGAGGCCATTCGCGGCAATAGCAAAACCGCTTGTTCTAACCCCGAAGGAACCGGAAAATCGAGGGCGCCGGCAAGACCGCTCGGGGTTGGCGGGCACGACGACGCCGGCAGCACGAACGCAAGTAATTCCAAAAGGTCAAGCGTTCTCATCACGAGGCCCAGCCGCTTCAATGTGGCTGGGGCATGAACGACGATGGGGGGTGATGAGGCTCGAAGCCATGCACGCGCCGATTCGGTCGAGAGTGTGAGCACTTCGCCATCAACCGTCAAAATCGCGGCTGTGCCGTGTGAAGCGACCAGCGCCGGCGAATCGGGCAGTAACATTCGGGAACCTGGATCCATGGTCTATGTATATCCGGCATGCGGTCTCGCCCAAACTCAATGGTTTGACCCGCAGCTATGTGGACCCTACAGCAAGGCCATGAACAAGAGTTTCGCTTCGCTTCCGAACTCGTGGCCGTTTCGTGAAGCTGCTCGTGTCGCCGCGCGGCTGGAGCGCACCGGCAAGACCGAGGCACTTTTTCAAACCGGCTATGGCCCTTCGGGGTTGCCGCATATTGGCACGTTCATGGAGGTGGCCCGGACTTCCTGGATCCGGCTGGCCTTCACACGCTTGACGGGGAAACCCTCAAAGCTTTTGGCATTTTCTGATGATATGGATGGTCTCCGTAAAGTGCCGAGCAATGTGCCGCGCCAGGAAATGTTACATAAATTCATCGGGCACCCATTGACGCGAGTGCCGGATCCGTTCGACTCGCACTCGAGTTTTGGCGCCCACAATAATGCAAAGCTGCGTGAATTTCTTGATTCTTTTGGCTTCGACTACGAATTTGCGTCAGCTGCCGAGTATTACTGCTCGGGCCGCTTCAATAGCACATTGCGACGCGTAGCCGAGCGGCATAACCAGATCCGGGACATCATCCTTCCGACACTTCGACCAGAACGCCGCGCAACGTACTCTCCGATACTACCCATCCATCCCAAGAGCGGCATCGTGATGCAGGTTCCGATCGAACATGTTGACGTCGATGTTGGCAGCGTCCGATGGCGTGATCCAGAAACGGGATCGGTTTACGAGACGTCGATCTACGATGGAGCGGCGAAGCTTCAGTGGAAAGCAGACTGGGCCATGCGCTGGGCTGCGCTCGGCGTTGATTACGAAATGTCCGGAAAGGATCTGATCGACTCCGTCAAACTCTCTTCAGCAATCATGCATATTCTCGGTGCTGAACCACCAGAGAGCTTCACCTACGAACTCTTTCTGGACGAGCATGGCCGAAAAATCAGCAAGTCGAAGGGGAACGGCCTTTCGGTCGAACAATGGCTCACTTATGCCCCCCAGGAAAGTCTCGGCCAGTTCATGTTCGCTGCACCTCAACGCGCCAAACGATTGTATTTCGATGTTATTCCGCGGGCCACCGACGACTACCTAACTAGTCTTGACGCGTTACGCAGCGGACGCGGGAATGCAGAAGAAAATCCAGCATGGTTCATCCATGGTGGTGTCGTTCCGACCACTGGCGGCAGCCCGGTTGCCTTCAGCATGCTGCTCAACCTCGCATCGGTGGTTAATGCCGAAACACCGGATGTGCTGTGGGGCTTCATTCGCAGCTACCGTCCCGACGCTTCGCCAGCAACCTCGCCGTTTCTTGCACAGCTCGTCGATCACGCGGTGCAATACTACCAGAACTTTATAAAGCCGGCCAAACGCTACCGCGTGCCGGATGCTTCGGAGCGTGCCGCACTCCACGATCTCTCCGACAACTTGCGTCTTGTCCCCGAAGGCGCTGATGTTGAAACGCTGCAGACGTTACTCTATGATATAGGAAAACGACATGATTTCAGTAACTTGCGAGACTGGTTTTCCTGTCTATATCAAGTTTTGCTTGGCCAGGCCGAGGGGCCTCGCTTCGGTGCGTTCATCACGCTTTATGGTGTCAGATCAACGATTGTACTAATCGAGCAGGCCTTGACGCGCGACCAAGCCGCGTAAGAAAGTGTCGGTGCAACTGTGACGGCTTTGCCGCATCCGAAACAAACCTGACCTCACGGAGGTCAGATTTGCTTAACCCGCATTGTTCCGTTGCGGTTGCGCCATTATGTTGTCGGCATTGACACAATCATGCCATTTGCGAGGCGCACCGATGCTGACGTCGCTTGATCGCAGCAAACGCGAGCCTACGCGTTTAGTTCAGCAAAAACGATGGTAAAACCGAAGCGTGCGGCACGCTCGTCTGACAAGAAGCCCGTGCAGGGTTTGCCCGGCATTGCTGAACTCCATGCATTTCTTGCGCAGTCGCATGGTCGCATGACGATCCATGACATAGGTCGCGCGTTTAGTGTAACAGCAGAACAACGACCGGCCTTACGAAGGCTCTTGAAGAGTCTCTCAGGGAGCCATCCAGGGTCCGAAGCCAAGACAAATATCGCGCAATCACTTCCTGAGCGTTGTTTGGTCGAAATTACAGGCACGGACCGGGATGGAGATCCACTCGCCCGACCCGTCGGCTGGGATCGAGACAAACCAATGCCGATAATCTTCATGCGGCCGGAACGCCGTGGCCAACCCGCGCTTGCGCCAGGCTCCCGTGTCATAGCCAAGCTCAGGAGAATCAGCTCAGACCGTTACGAAGGCAGTACGGTTAAGCGAATGGATCTGCGACCGATCAGCATAATCGGCGTCTTCCATACGACAGCACATGGTGGGCGAATTGAGCCGGTCGACCGTAAAGTTCGCGCCGAATGGGTGGTGGCTGCCGATGCCACCGCAGGCGCACAAAATGGCGAGATCGTCCGCGCCTATCCCCTGCCCGCTTCAGGCTACGGGCCTAAGCCAGCTCGCATCGTGGAACGTCTTGGCACAATGAGCGACGCAAGTTCGATTAGTTTGATTGCGATCGCAAGTCTCGGAATACCGCATAACTTTCCGAGTGACGTTCTCGACGAAGCCGCTCAAGCGAAAGCAATCCGCCTTGGCACAAGGGTTGATTTGCGGACGATTCCTCTCGTGACGATTGATGGCGCCGATGCCCGGGATTTCGATGATGCAGTTTTTGCCGAACCGGATGGTCAGGGATACCGGATTATCGTCGCCATCGCGGATGTTGCGTATTATGTAAAATCCGGGTCTGCACTTGATCACGAGGCGCGGAACCGCGGTAACTCGGTCTACTTTCCAGATCGAGTGGTGCCCATGTTACCTGAAGCGCTTTCGAACGGCTGGTGCAGTCTGCGCCCGGGTGAAGATCGCGGATGCTTGTTCGTAGACATAAGAATAGGCGCAGATGGACGCCCGATTGGGCATTACTTTGGCCGCGGCCTGATGCGGAGCGCGGCGCGGCTCACCTACGAGCAAGCCCAGTCTGCCCATCAGCGGCAGGACAGTCTCGATCTGCCCGTACACGCGCTTGACCACCTTTTCGCGGCGTACCAACTGCTCGCGAAGGCACGAGTCGAGCGTGGCACGCTCGACCTTGATTTGCCAGAACGGCAGATCATGCTTGATTCAAATGGAAAAGTGAGTTCCGTAGCGCCCCGCCCTCGTCTCGACAGCCATCGACTGATCGAGGAGTTCATGATCCTGGCCAATGTCGCCGCTGCAGAGGAGTTGGAGCGACTGAAGCTGGCATGCATGTACAGGGTGCATGCACCACCATCGCCCGAAAAACTTGACGCGCTAAGGAATCTTCTTTTGACCTTCGAGATCAACCTAAAATCTGGGGACCAGTTGCACCCTCGCGATCTCGATCAGGTTCTAAAGCATGTTGCCGGAACGGCGGCCGCCCCCTTGGTGAACGAGGCCATACTGCGCAGCCAGTCACAAGCACAATATGCGCCCGAATCGATCGGCCATTTTGGTTTAGGGCTTCGGTCGTACGCTCATTTCACTTCTCCGATCCGTCGCTATGCCGATCTACTGGTGCACCGTGCGCTGATTACAGGTTTAAATCTGGGCCGAGATGGCCTCTCTCCGGACGCGGCAGGGTCGTTCACCGAACTTGCAGAACATATCACGGTAACGGAACGACGTGCCGCTGACGCCGAACGGCAGTCGACCGATCGCTATCTTGCTGCATATCTAGAAGATCAGATCGGCACGGAGTTTACCGGGCGAATCTCAGGCGTGACACGATTTGGTCTGTTTGTGACACTAACCAATATAGGCGCGTCTGGGTTTGTACCGTTTGCCCAGTTGCCGGACGACTTTTGGCATCACGATGAACGTTCCGGGACACTTAGCGGAAAGCGAACTCGATTAGTCTATCGGCTTGCGGATCCGATCATTGTTCGTTTGATCGAAGCAACACCGGCTACGGGTGGCCTGATTTTTACGGCTGTTCCCAGCGCAGAGATGGTCCCTGACGCGCACAAACGACCCAATCACCCTGCCGTGCGCAAGTCGCGTAAGCGTGGTCGACATGGGCGGGGACGGTGACCCTGATGCGTCCCCGCTTGCGCTTTAGCTTGGTACGCTGTCTAGGTGTCGTCGCCGCGCTGGTGTTCGTTTCGGCGGGAGCCGTGCAGGCAGCACCACGTCATTTCGATACTGCACAGGCGACTCAAATCTGGGGAACTGCACTCGATTTCACAGCACCACGCATTCTGGAGCCCGCTTCGATTTCACAAATGGCTTTATGGGGTCTTTCTGGCATAAGCGCCCTCGACCCAAATCTAACAGTCCAGGAGGAACAAGGAAAAATCGTTCTCTATGGTCCGACCAGAGTGCTGTTCACGACTCCCGAACCGAAGCCGGATGCAGCATTTCAATGGGGCGCCGCCTGCGCCCAAGTTGCGGCACGTGCTTTTGACGCGTCGCAAGAATTGCGCCGCGCTGGAACGAATACTGTTATCCGGGAATTCTTTGACGAGTTATTCAATCACTTCGATCCTTACTCACGCTACCAACCTCCGACCACTCTCGCCGGGTTCGGACAAGGGGACGAGGCGAGCCTGGGCCTGGAACTCATCCAAAAAGATGACGAGATCGTAGTCGGGAGTGTTGCCCCCGGAGGGCCTGCCGATCAGGCAGGAATAACCGATGGAATGCAGGTCATCGCAATCGGCAAAGTAAAGACCGACCAGGTTGGCCTTGCCGCGTTGCAGTCGCTTTTGCCTGGAATGCCCGGGACGAAGATAAGCATCACTGTCCGCCCACAGCGCAGTCTTCCACAACGCCTCATTTTGACTCGCGAGATCGTGCCGCAGCAAACGGTTTTCACGGCGATTCGTCGAGGCATTGGAGAACTTCGGGTCACCGAGTTTAGCGATGATACCGGCTCGCAGTTTGCGAGCGCGCTTGGCGCACTTATGGCCGACAATCCGACGCCGAAAGGCATTATCATTGATTTGCGTGGCAACCGTGGCGGCGTACTCAGGCAAGCCGTACTCAGTGCCGATACCTTGCTCTCTCACGGAACCATCATTCGTACGATCGGACGTGATCCGGCCGCGAACAAGGTCTGGCGGGCCGAGGGTGCCGATCTTGCACCCAGCCTGCCCGCCGTGATTCTGGTCGACGGCCGCACGGCGAGTGCTGCCGAAGTGTTTTCAGCTGCTCTGGCAGACAACGATCGGGCAGTTGTTATCGGTAGCTCAACGCTTGGCAAGGGACTCGTGCAGGATGTCGCTGAAATGCCCGGCGGTGGTCAGTTATTTGTAACGTGGAGTCGGATGATCGCGCCGCGTGGATGGCCCTTGCAGGGACTTGGTGTCATTCCACAGATCTGCACCAGCCTCGGCCCGGATTCCTTGGCACGACAACTCGCTGCACTTAAATCCGGGCACGACTTGATGGCGAAGGCAGAGGCCGAGGCTAGGATGGCGAGAGCGCCAATGCCACTGGCACAGACGCTCACAATTCGGGAAGCCTGCCCTGCGGCAATCGGCGCCAACGATGATTTTCGAGCGGCCGAAACCGTAATCGACGATCCGATCGCCTATAAAGCTGCACTGATCCGCCCGCTCCTGCAGTCGGTCAGTGCCGACGGATAGAAAACCGGTCTTGACCCCATTTAGTAGCTCAGCCATAGGGGGCTCTGGAGAAATGACATGGCAAAATCGAACACTGTTCAAATCAAGCTGGTTTCAACCGCCGATACCGGCTTTTTCTACGTGACGAAGAAAAATGCCAAAGCGCAGACTGGCAAGATGGAATTACGCAAATACGATCCGGTTGCACGCAAGCACGTCGCGTTCAGGGAAGCAAAGATCAAGTAAGGCCTAGCGTTTTCTGAAGGAAGCTCTGTGCCCTTTACGGGCTCCGGTCTTTATCTCCCGACCGTGCGCTCCGGCACATCAACTGAAAACCGGCGCGCGATTGGCGCCCGTCAATCAACACACCGCCAGCGCACAACCCCATCAATCCCAGAATCGGGACCTTTCCAGATCATAACGCCACGCCATTGGGGCGGCGTCCAACTTCGGCAACCGGCCCCTACTTTTCCCCCAAACCAGGGCCGCAATACCGCCCACGTTGTAGCGAGGCACCCAGTCGCGCAAGGTCTGGCGGTCCATCCCGCTCCGTTCTGCTGAATGCCCCTCAGGAACCAGCGCCAGGGCCGATAGCCGGCGTACAACGGGGCCGTCACGCTCCTTCAACGTCAGCCGTTGGTATTAGTTTCAAGCCGAAGGTACCGGTGCCTTCCGCGCAAGCCTACACAGTCAACGACCAGCCGTCGCCTTAGAGTCTTTTTCTGTTGATCTGAATCGTTTTGTGATTCTGGCGCGGTTGAAAATCTGATTCAAGCTTATTGCTGGATCGGAGGTCAGCATGTGATGGGTCGACACTA